>JAHEEV010000140.1 GCA_024640505.1 Halieaceae bacterium | reverse complement strand
CAGCAACGTGGGCTGCTCGATCTGCTCCAGGCTCAACCCCGCGTCCTCGAGGATACCGCCCAGGGGGCCGCCCAGATCCTTCACCAGCGAGGGAAACTCGGAGAGCAGGGATGACCTTATGCGGGGAACCGACCTGACCATGCTGTCCGGATCGGTGGCGAGATCCGCATTCCGTTTAGATTCATCGGGAGGGACCCCCCGGGGTTGCCGCTGATGGCTCTCAGCCCGGGCGCTGCAACGCCAGGAGGCCGGAGAGGACCTGGACGTGCGTCAATGCCTCCATGCCGGCATCGGTAAGATAACCCCCGTCGTCCTGGCTGATCAGCCCCTTGTCATAAAGGCTTCGGCAAGCGGCCAGGACTTCCGGGCGGGCACTGGAATGCACCTTGATGCCGCTGCCCATCGATGCACTGTCGAACTGCAGGAGCAGGTTCAGTTCTTCCAGAGCAGCGGCATTGAAGGGCACGGGGATATCGTCACTCGCCGGGGTTGCGGGCGGCCGCCACGCGTTCGCCCACGTTCTCTGCCAGGCCCTTGGCCTTGAACGCGAAAACAATGCGCAATACGCCGATCATGATGGCCCAGCTGGCGATCATGTACACCACGGAGACAGCACCGGAGTCCGGCTGCACCACGATAAGCACCCCCCAGAGAATCGAGAGGATACCGCACAGGTACAGCACCCACTCGCGTTCTATCTTCTCCCGCACCTTACGGCCCAGCATGAACAGCAGGGTACCCATCAGAATGGCCATGAAAGCGACCAGGTACACCAGGGCCGCCATGCTGACCGGCGGATTGAGCAAGGCATAGGCGCCGACCACTGTGCCCAGCACTCCGATCAGGAGCAGCATCCACCAGCCATCCTTTTCCCGGTTCTGGATGGCACCCACAATATTGACCACGCCGTCCACCAGCACGTAAGCGGCAAAATAGACAGATAGCACCAACAGCGCTACGGCCGGATTCACGAAAGCGAGAATGCCGAATATGACCGAGGCGATGCCGCCGATCAGGAATACCCACCAGGTCCGTTTACACAGCCCGCGTGCGTTTACAGCCATGTCGGCCAGGTTCTCTCTGATTTCTTCAGCCATTAGGTAACCCTCTCATTTTATTGTCTTTGTTGACCCTGCGGGATCTTCATTGGCGCCAGAATATCCCCTCTCGGGGGGCCAGGTCCAGTAGGGGCTACGAAATCCCGTGAGCCGGACCACCTACCCGGGCAGGCCAAGGGGCGAGGGTGCGTGCAAAGTATGGGCAGGACGCGGGCCAGCGGGGGACATTACCGGCCGTTCAGAGATCCGCAGTCGTGCCTGCGGCCCCGGGTACAACACGTGATATCAGACTGGGGTTGCGGCCCCACCCTCCCCTGAGACACTGCCAACCCGCATAGAGCACCATACCGGCAAGTGGCAAAGCCAGCAGGTGATCCTCTGCAAAGAATGCCCAGGATGTCTGCAGCGACGCGGAGATGAGGGCCAGACCGAAGAGAATGTTTGACATGCCGGACACCGTAGCAAACCCGAAAAATTCCGGCCATGACCCTGCAGGGTATCTGTGAGAGCCTTCACAGAATTCGGCGCTTGACCTGGTGAGAGCTGCCGCACTACCATCAGGTTCTATTTTAGAATCAACATAGATCTGACTGGCGGGTGACACCAGCCAGACCCAGGCAGCGGAGGTAACGCCCCATGAGTAAAGTGCTCGAATTCTATTTCGATTTCGGCAGCCCGACAGCCTATCTGGCCCACAAGCGCCTGCAACAGCTGAGCGCGCAGTACGACCTGAAGGTGCAGTATGTACCGATGTTGCTCGGCGGTGTGTTCAAGGCCACCGGCAACACCACCCCGGTCGCCGTTCCCGCCAAGGGCAAGTACATGCTCGAATCCGACCTGCCCCGCTTCGCTAGACGCTACGGCGTAACGCTGAATTTCAATCCGCACTTCCCCATCAACACCCTCAATCTCATGCGCGGCGCGATCGCCGCGCAACGGCTTGGCTGTTTTGACGCCTACGTGGACGCGGTGTACGACGCCGTCTGGGTGGAGGGCAAAAACATGGGCGAGCCGGAAGTCGTCGCCGGCGTACTGGCAGAGAAAGGCCTGGATGCGGACGCCCTCATGAATCTGTCGCAGGATCCCGAGGTGAAGGCGGAGCTGGTGCAAAATACCGATGCCGCTGTCGAACGGGGTGCCTTCGGGGCTCCCACCCTGTACATGGACGGGCAGATGTACTTTGGCCAGGACCGCCTGGATTTCGTCGAGGAGGCATTGCGCGACGACGGGCAATGACCTGTCACACTCGCCCTCCTGGTAGTCCGGCGGTCGATCGACCATTGGCCGGCCCTTGATACAGATCGTCGAAAATTGCCCGGGCAGCCGTCATAATGGCTCTCTCTGGAAGCAGCTCGGGAACCGTACCACGTGAAAAAAGTGATCGCCGCCCTGGTCATCATCGGGTTGGCAGCAGCCGGGATCTGGTACGCGGGCAGAACCTCGCCTCCGGAAGTCCTGTTACATCAGGTTGCGCGCGGGACCGTGGAAAAAACCGTCTCCAACACCCGCGCCGGTACCGTGGAAGCCTGCCGCCGGTCCAAGCTCTCCATGCCGATCGGGGGACGGGTGGACATCCTGAACGTCGATGAGGGCGACCGCGTAGAGGCAGGGCAGGTATTGCTATCCCTGTGGAACATCGACCGCAAGGCGATGACCGCCCAGGCCGAGGCACAATTGCTGGCTGCGCGGCACAATGCCGAGCGGGCCTGCGTCGAGGCTGACAACGCCGAACGGGAAGCGCAGCGGGCTGAAACCCTGCTGGCAAAAAAGCTTGTCTCCAAAGAATCCACCGAATTCGCCCGCACCAGGGCCCAGGCCAGTCGTTTTGCCTGCCAGGCCGGGCGTGACGAGGAGCAGATGGCGCAAGCCAGCCTGCAGATGAACCAGGCACTGCTGGAAGAAACCTATCTGCGCGCGCCTTTTGCCGGCGTGGTCGCAGAGATCAATGGCGAAATCGGCGAGTACGTGACCCCCTCGCCCCCCGGTGTGGCCACCCCCCCGGCTGTCGACCTGATCGACTACAGCTGCCTCTACGTCAATGCCCCCATCGACGAAGTCGACGCGGGCCAGCTCAGCGTTGGCCTGCCGGCGCGGTTGAGTCTGGATGCCTTCCGCGGTGAGGCATTCAGCGGGA
This sequence comes from Halieaceae bacterium, assembly GCA_024640505.1. Lineage (GTDB taxonomy): Bacteria > Pseudomonadota > Gammaproteobacteria > Pseudomonadales > Halieaceae > JARRPM01. The sequence goes on along the minus strand of JAHEEV010000140.1, from coordinate 5,014 downwards.
AGCTGGATCGCATCGCACCCTATGTGCTGGATCTGGAGAAGCAGGCGCGAACCGTGGAAATCGATGTACTCTTCGATGACCCCGCCGTGCGGGCCAGACTCCTCGTGGGTTACAGCGCCGATATCGACATCATTCTGGAAACCCGCCACGACGTATTGCGTGTTCCCACCGAAGCCGTGATGGAAGACAACCAGGTCTATCGCTATAACCGTGACACGGGCACCCTCGAACTCGTCCCGATCAGCATCGGTATCAGCAACTGGACCTTCACCGAGGTGCTGGACGGCCTCAGTGAAAATGACGAGATCGTCCTGTCCCTGGATGCCCCGGGGCTCGCAGAAGGCGTCGCCGTGGTACCCGGAGATGATTGAGGTCAGCGGTGTGCACAAAACCTTCTATCTGGGTGACAGCGCCGTGCACGCACTGGACAACATTGACCTGCGCATAGAGCAGGGGGACTACCTGTCGGTCATGGGTCCCTCGGGCTCCGGCAAGTCCACCCTGCTGAATATGCTTGGCCTCCTGGACCGCCCGGACGATGGCAGCTATTACCTCAACGGCGTGGACACCATGTCACTGGATGAAAACGAGCGGGCGCAGGTGCGGCGCGAGCAGATCGGCTTTGTCTTCCAGTCCTACCACCTCATCCCGCGACTGACTGCACAGGAAAATATCGAGCTGCCCCTGATGCTGGCCGGCGTGGCTGCCAGGGAGCGCCATGCACAGGTCGGCGAAATCCTGGACAAGCTCGGGATCAGCCAGCGGGCGCATCACCTGCCGAACCAGCTGTCCGGTGGCGAACGCCAGCGCGTGGCCATCGGCCGCAGCATCGTCATGAAACCGAGCCTCCTCCTGGCCGATGAACCCACCGGTAACCTGGATACGCGATCCGGGCACGAGGTCACGGAGATACTGGAGCAACTGAACCGCGAGGGAATCACCCTGATGATCGTCACCCACGACCAGAACCTGGGTGACCGGGCCAGACGCCACATCCGCATGGTGGACGGGGCGATTTCCAGCGACCACATACACGACGCCACGGAGCGGCAGGTTGCGGCTGACTGACCTCATACGCTTTACCCTGCTGGCGTTGCGACGCCAGCGTTTCCGCAGTGTCATGCTGCTGGTGGCCGTGGGGCTGGGCGTGGGTGCCGTCATCGTACTGACGGCACTGGGGGAAGGTGCGCGGGGCTACGTCATGGGTGAGTTTGCCTTTCTCGGGAAGGATACGGTGGTCATGTTCCCCGGCAGGAAGGAAACGACCGGCGGTATGCCGCCGATCACCGGCACATCCGCGCGGGCCATCACCCTGGAAGAGGTGGAAGTGCTCGGACGCACGGTGCCGGGTGTGGGGTCGCTGGCGCCGATCGTGATCGGCAACGGTCCCGTCTCCTATGAATCGCGTGAGCGGGAAAGCATCGTGGTAGGCACCACGGCCGCTTTCTTTACCATTCGCCAGCTGGAGGTGGCGCAGGGCTCCACCCTGCCCGACCTCGCCCTGAGCGAGGGCAAGCCCGTTGCCGTCATCGGCCAGAAGCTGAAAGACGAGCTGTTCGACAACCGACGCGCCATCGGCCAGTGGGTGCGGCTTCGGGACTACCGCTTCCGGGTCATCGGTGTGCTGAAGGGCACCGGGGATTCCTTCGGCACCGATCTGAGTGAAGCCATCTTCGTCCCCGTGGCTTCGGCCCAGTCGGTGTTCAATGTGCACGGCCTGTTTCGGGTCATGATGAAAGCCCGGGATAATTACCGGGTGGAGGAGGTAAAAACACAGGTCTCAGACCGGATGAAGGAGCTGCACGAGGGTGAGCAGGACGTGACCGTGGTCAGCCCCGATGCAATGCTCACCACCTTCGATGACATCCTGCAGGCGCTCACACTCGGCGTGGCGGGTATCGCCGGCATCAGCCTGGTGGTGGCGGGCATCCTGGTCATGAATGTCACCCTGATGTCGGTGAAACAACGCACGGCGGAGATCGGTCTGCTGAAAGCGATTGGCGCCCCCGCGTCACAGGTTCGCACCCTGTTCCTCGCCGAGGCGGCACTGATCGCCACGGCGGGTGCCCTGCTGGGAATGCTGGCAGGCCGACTGCTGGTTATGGCGGGCCGGCACCTGTACCCCTCGATTCCGTTTGTCACCCCGGGCTGGGCCATGCTGGCTGCATTCGGGCTGGCCGTGGGCACCGCCCTGGTATTCGCCTGGTTGCCGGCCCAGCAGGCCGCCCGACTGGAACCCGTCGATGCGCTGGGCAGGAAGTAACTCACCGTGCTGCTGAATGACTGGTTGCGCTGGGTTTATCACGCGGTCACCACGGCCCGGCTGCGCAGCCTGCTCACCGCCCTGGGCATCAGCGTCGGTATCGCCGCAGTCACCCTGTTGACCTCCATCGGCGAGGGGATTCGCGTCTATATGATGGACAGCTTTTCCCAATTCGGCACCCGTATCATTGCCATTACACCCGGCAAGACGGAAACCCACGGACTGGCGGGAATGCTCACGACCATACGCCCCCTGTCACTGGACGATGCCAGAGCCCTGGGACAACTGCCGCACGTCAACGCCGTGGTGCCTGTCGTGCAGGGCACGGCAAAAATCGAAGCGGGACGTTACAGCCGGGATACGGATGTCTACGGGGTTGGCCCGGACATGGACCGGGCCTGGAAGTTCGACGTGGCGATGGGCCGTTTCCTGCCGGAAGACGACCTGGAAAACTCCCGCTACTTCGTGGTGCTCGGTTCTAAGGTCCGGGACGAGTTGTTCCGCAACAGCAACCCTCTGGGCGCCTACGTCCGCATCAGTGGCAGTCGTTTCCGCGTCATCGGCACCATGGAAAGCAAGGGCCAGCTGCTGGGCTTCGATCTCGATGACGCGCTCTACATTCCTGCGGACATCGCCATGCAGATGTTCAACAAGGACACCCTCATGGAGGTGGACGTGGTATTCCGGGAAACCACCACCTCCGAGGACATGCGCGAACGGATCCGGCAGCTGCTGGTCCGGCGCCACGGCGACGAGGATTTCACCCTGTTCACCCAGGAGGACATGCTGGCGGCCCTGGACAAGATACTGTCCATGATGAAACTGGCCATCGGTGGACTGGGCAGCGTGGCGCTCGTGGTGGGCGGCGTCGGGGTGCTCACCATCATGACCACCGCCCTGAAGGAGCGTACGGAAGAGATCGGCCTGCTGCGGGCCATCGGTTGCACCCGCCGGCAGATCCTGTGGATATTCCTCGGGGAGGCGGTCTTTCTTTCGGCCCTGGGAGGAGCCCTGGGATTGACGATCGTGGGGATCCTGGTCATCGTCCTGAACATTTTCGTGCCCGGACTGCCCGTGACCCTGCAGCCTTTCTACATGCTCATGTCCCTAGCCCTGAGCTGCGGCGTCGGCCTGGCGGCAGGTATCTCGCCGGCCATGCGCGCGGCGAGCGTGGACCCGATCGAGGCGCTGAGATCGGAGTGAGTGAACGCGATGCGACGCCGGCGCATTAACGGGCGTGCCGACGCGCGCGATGCCGGGGACCTCAGTCCCCGACGGACACCCACTCCTCGGAATCACTGAGCAGGTAACCGACCCAGTCGAGCACCGGCACCCCGCCGGCGGTCTGATCCGGCTCGGCCCGCAGGAAGGTGTGCCCTACGCCGGCGGGAATCCAGGATTTGTTGCGCCCGGGGAGGGCTGCGTTCAATTGCTCCATCTCCTCGTAGACCGCTTCCTCAAACGCGTCCTGCCCGATCCCAAGGAAAAAAACACCGATCGTGAAATCGCGGTTGTAGCTGAGCATGCCGCGCTTGATGGACGTGTCCTGCTCCAGCTGCCAGATCAGGTATTCCGTCAGGTGACCGTCGTCCGGGATGCAATTGGGACAGCTCTCGGGAATAAAGGCCAACATATTCCATTCTTCCAATCTTTCCAGGGTCAATTCCGGCTGATCTGGGTAGAGCACCCCCACTCCTGAATCATTGACCACGTCGATTCGCGCGTCGGGGAAAAGGTAGCGAAGCAACGGCATGGCAAAAATCGTGCCGAAGCCTCCCGCACTTTCCCCCGTCAACAGGATGCGCCGCGGGGCGGGGAACGTATTGACCGCCACGTCCAGGGCGGCCGAAAGGTTGCGCAATCCCCGCTGCAGCTCGACATTGCCATCGCCATCAAGATCGACGTCCCGGTCTACATCACTACCATGCAGCCCGCCATCGCAGTAGGGGACGAAGACCTGGTTCCAGTCCCTGACCGGGTTATCCTCCCGGTTGGGATCGAGGAGGCCGACCTGGCCGATCCCCGCCGTCGCATCGGTATTGGCTACGCAGAACGTCGACCAACAGCCGCCGCCGCCCTCGAGGTAGATCACCAGGTCTTCCGACCCCTGGTCGAAGGTGGCCATCTGGTACTCGGAGCCGTTACGGCACAGGGGACCGTCCCCGGCACCAAACTTGTGCTGCACAATATCGCCCTCGGCCTCCGACAACATGGGCGTGTACTCGCCCAGATAGCGAGTAACGCCCTGGTCATACAACTCCTGGAAGGGCACAACCTCTGCAGGCGGTTCGGTCGGCGCACCGGGTGAGCTATCGCCGCCGTCGGAACAGGCGGTCAGGAGACCCAGCGACAGGATTGCAGCCAGGTTGATGGTGCGGGCGCCCAGTGACGAACGACCAATGGTAGACGGGAAGCTCTCTATCATGGGAGTTAACCTTTATCGTGGTGGGTCGCTTCGCGACACATTATGTTTTTCCTGACGCAGCATCTTGCGCCTGTACCCTTCCTTATTCAATACCCCGGAGCCTGGAATTTACCGGTCGACTCAAAGCAGGGCCGAAACAGCCCGCCGGGTACAAAACTTACCGAACCTCCCCTCCTGACTTCAGTCGGCGTACCATGCGATGCCGGTACCAGGCCGGGGCCAGGCGCGACAGGTAGAACGACAACTTGCCGACGAAACTCAGGACCAGAAGCTCCTTCCCCTTGCCCGCGGCGCGCACCACCTCATCGGCCACCTCCGCCGGCTCC
>JAHEEV010000004.1 GCA_024640505.1 Halieaceae bacterium | reverse complement strand
CAGCAGAGGCGCGGCCGGCTCAGGCGCGGCCAGCACAGGCGCGGCCGGCTCAGGCGCGGCCCGCCGGGGGACACGCGACTGAAGGGAGCCGCGATGTGGCGGCAGACGCTGGTGCGGCCGGCCCAGGTGCGGCCGGCTCAGGTGCGGCCGGCCCAGGTGCGGCCGGCCCAGGCAAGGAACCCGGGGCCACCACTGAACTCCCGGCCCAGGTGGATCTGTTCGCCGCCCCTCATCCTGTCGTAGCAGCGCTCGAACAGCTGGAGGTGGATGAGCTGACGCCGCGCCAGGCACTGGAAATGCTATACGAACTGAAGTCGCGGCTGGGGTAAATACCCCCTGGCATGGCACTTCATTTCCGCAGCCCGTGAAGGTAAACTAGCGCCCCTTGGACGGGGAGATACGCAGCTCCTGATTCCCTGCCAGAGCGTCATTCCCGTACAGGCGGTCGGCCGCCATCGCAGAATCCACCCAGGCATTTTCACTGGGCCCCTGCACCAGCCGGGATGACAACGTCAGCGCCGCCCTGTGGCACGCGGAAATTTGCAAGAGGCTTTACGAGAATGACTTTTGTTGTAGGTGAAGATTGCATCAACTGCAAACACACGGATTGTGTCGAGGTCTGCCCGGTGGACTGCTTCTACGAGGGGCCGAATTTCCTGGTCATCCACCCGGACGAGTGCATCGACTGCGCCCTGTGTGAACCCGAGTGCCCGATCGACGCCATCTTCTCAGAAGACGAGCTGCCGGAAGACCAGGCCGTATTCCTGGAACTCAATGCCGAGCTGGCTGAGGTATGGCCCTGCATCACCGAGAAGAAAGACGCCCTCCCGGACGCGAAGGAGTGGCACGGCAAACCCGACAAGCTGGAGCTGCTGCAACGCTGAGCAGGATCCACCGCAAAAGCCCCACCATCGAGTGGGGCTTTTTTTGGCTCATCGGATTATAGCAACCCGCTTGTATAAGCTTGCTGGAGTTTTGCTCAGACTATCCGTCCCCGCCGGGAAAGACCTGCTCGCTCAAAAGTTCATTCGCTCGCAGGTCTTTCCCGGCGGGGACTCCTCTTTGGCGATACCAACAGGAGATACACGGGCAAATTCGATCGCGTTGCGGTTCGAATCCGTTCGACTCGCCGCAGTCTTTACCCAAACCTTTGAAACAGCTTCAAGTGGAGAACCCAGCGCGGCGGCCGGCCCCGGGATTGGTTCGCGGTGAATGAACTGTTTGAACAAGCGGGCCAATCCCGGGGCCGGTTGCCGCTCGCTTGCACTCACTCAGGAGAAATGAGCCGATTTCCGTACCGGGAGACAGATAGCCCAAACTCCGCAATGAAATACGAAGCAATCACGACTCGACGAATGCCCGTTCGATGACGTAGTGGGCCGCCTCCCCGTGACGTGCCTCGCGAAAGCCGCGACTGTCCAGCAGGGCGCAAATTTCCTTGAGCATGCTCGGGCTGCCGCAGACCATGAAGCGGTCGGTCTCCGGGTTGATGGGGGAAAGCCCCAGGTCCGCCGCAAGCTTGCCGCTCTCCAGCAGGTCCGTGAGGCGGCCGTTGTTGACGAATGCCTCCCGGGTCACGGTCGGGTAATAGAGCAGTTTTTCCCTTACGTCCTGCCCCAGGTACTCATGCCAGGGCAGGTGCTCCGTGATCAACTCGCGGTAGGCCAGTTCATCCACGTGTCGGCAGCCGTGGGTCAGGATCACCTTGTCATAGTCTTCGTAGATCTCCGGGTCCCGGATGATGCTGAGAAAGGGCGCCAGCCCCGTACCGGTCGCTATCAGGAAAAGGTTTTTCCCCGGCAGCAGGCTGTCCTGCACCAGGGTGCCGGTGGCCTTGCTGTTGACCAGCAGTTCATCGCCCACGCGAATGTTCTGCAGTTGTGACGTCAGTGGCCCGTCGGGCACCTTGATGCTGAAAAACTCCAGTTCATCCTCGTAGTTCGCGCTGGCCATACTGTAGGCGCGCATCAGCGGTTTGCCCCCCTGCTCCAGGCCGATCATCGTGAAATGGCCATTCTTGAAACGGAAGCCACGATCCCGGGTGGTCCTGAAACTGAACAAGCGATCGGTCCAGTGGTGTACCGCGGTAACTTCCTCGCGCAGCAGTGTGGCCATGATTCTCTCCTTCGATACCTGAGCTGACCCGTCAAGCATAGGGATTGAACTTATATCGGTAAAACGGATATATTCGATAATATATATCGTTTTTTCAAATATAGGATAGAGACCATGCGCTACAGCCTGCGCCAACTGGAAGTCTTCCTGGCCACGGCCCGCGAGGAGAATGTAAGCCGCGCCGCGCAGAGCCTGGCGATGTCGCAATCCGCCGCCAGCGGCTCGCTCAGGGAGCTGGAGCAACAATTCGGGATCCAGCTCTTCGACCGGGTCGGTAAACGGCTGCAACTGAGCGAGCTGGGACGGCAACTGCGGCCCCAGGCGGAATCCCTGCTGGACCAGGCCAGGGCCTTCGAGGAAACCCTGTGCGGCGAGCAGTTCTCCGGACGCCTGGAGATCGGCGCAACCCTCACCATCGGAAATTACCTCGCGGTGGGCCTCATTGCCGAGTTCCGCCGCCGTCACCCCGCAGCAGATATCGGCCTCGCCGTTGCCAATACCGAGACCATCGTCGATCGAGTGGCCAGCTTCGGGCTCGACATGGGGTTGATCGAGGGGGAAGTGCACCACCCCGATCTTGAAACCCGTTTCTGGAGAGAGGACGAACTGCAGGTCTTCGCCGCGCCGGATCATCCGCTGGTAAAGACCGGCGTCCTGCGGGACGAGGATCTGCTGGCGCAGGCGTGGATCGTGCGCGAGCCCGGCTCCGGTACCCGCCAGACCTTCGACCGCGCCATGCACGGCATCCTGCCCGACCTCAACATAGCCATGGAGCTACAGCATACGGAGGCCATCAAGCGAGCCGTGGAGGCCGGTCTCGGTGTGGGCTGCCTGTCACGCATCAGCCTGGCTGACGCCATCAGGCGCGGAACGCTGGCGCCCCTGCAAGTCCCGCACCGCGACTTCCATCGCCAGTTCTATCTCATCAACCACCGCAGGAAGTTCCAGAGCCCCATGCTCGGGGAGTGGTTACAACTGTGTCTGCAATGACACCCTCCACTCGCCTGGCGAGCTGCTGTAGAATCGGAGCACCCATCCAGAGCCGACCGCATGACTCACCGCTACCTGTTACCTCCCCGGATGTCCGACGCCTCGGGCCATGCGAGAAAAGCCGGATTCGAGTTTGAGTTCGGCAACCTGCCGATCATCAAGGCCGCCCGGGCCCTGCAGGCGAAACTCGGCGGAGAGCTGGAGGCGAAGACGCCCTTCGAGGCGGTGCTGCATGATTCAGCCCTCGGCAGACTGAAGATCGAACGCGACGCGGATATCCTCAAGTCGGTGAAATACCGCCGCTGGCTCGAATCCCTGGGTGTGGAGTTCTCCCCCGGCACCCTGGCCCATGAGATAGAGGCCAACATCGACAGCGCCAGCAAAACACTGGTCCCCTGTGAAGTGGTGACCGACCCCATCCCTTTCAGCAAGCTGGAAAAACTGGACTCCCTGGTCGAGACCCTGAACTCCATGGGTGCGGAAGGAACACAGCACTCCCTGATCTATGCCTTCGGTCTGCATATCAACCCCTCCATACCCGACAATTCGGCCACGACGCTGCGTCGCTACCTGCAGTCTTACCTGCTTTTGAGCACCTGGATCATAGAGTCCTCGCAGATCGATATCACCCGACGCTTCCTCACCAAGTACATCGACCCCTTCCCCCAGGCTTACGTCGAACTGCTTCTGGACACCGCCTATAATCCGGATATCACAGGCTTTGTGGCCGATTACATGAAGTACAACCCGACCCGCAACCGGGCACTGGATATGCTGCCAATCCTGTGTCAGCTGGAGGAGGAGCAGGTGCTGGACGCTATCAGCGATGATGAGCGCAACCTGATCAAGGGGCGGCCGGCCTTCCATTACCGCCTGCCGGACTGCAAGGTCAACGTCCCCGGCTGGAGCGTTGCAACCGCCTGGAACCAGTGGGTCTATATCGAAAAACTGGCCGGTGACGAAGCGCTGCTGCGTGAGCTGATCACCGCCTGGCGCAACAGCAACGCGCGCTTTTCCATCGCCCCGAAAATGAGCTGGGCCCTGCGACTGACCTCTCTGCTCAGCCAGAAGTTCTTCGAACGCTGAGCGCCGGTATGGCACGGAAGCTAGTTATCGGCGTGACCGGGCCGGACCGCGGCGGATCAATCGCCTGGCTGATGACCGCCCTGGCGATCCGGCGCTGTGGTGCCCGCCCACTTCGCATAACACCCGGCAGGCCGGCGGAGGCTTCCAGGGTAGACGGCCTGGTCATCGGTGGCGGCACCGACGTCGATCCCTTTCACTATGGGGAGGAGCGCGCCGGGCTTGAGAGCCTGCGACAGGAAGAGGACGGTGAGCAACGCAGTTCACTGCTGGACTGGATGGTCGGCCTGGTGCTCAGCCTGTTCCGGGCCCTGTTCGCCCGACACACTGTGCAGGGCTACGATCCGGACCGGGACCGGCTGGAGCAACACCTGATCCGCCACGCCCTCTACTACAACCTGCCCATACTCGGTATCTGCCGGGGGGCCCAGCTCATGAATGTGTCGCTGGGTGGATCCCTGCACCAGAGCATCGAACACTTCTACACGGAGGAAACCAGCAACATCCGCAGCATACTGCCGCGCAAGCACGTCAGCATCGTATCCGGAACCATCCTGCACCAGGTCCTGCAGACCGGCGACTGTCGCGTCAACGCCCTGCATGAACAATCCATCAAGGATCTCGGCGACGACGTGGTGGTCAGCGCAGCGGAGCCCACAGGGGTGGTGCAGGCCATCGAGCGACGGGGCCACCCGTTCTTCGTCGGGGTCCAGTGGCACCCGGAATATATTCCCCAGAGCGTGACACAGCAGAACCTGTTTCGATTCCTGGTGCGCTGCAGCCGCTCCTGTTGCGAAGAGAAGGTCACCAGGTGACAGCGGAGCACATCTGACCGTGGAAGCCTACCTGGGTCTGTTCACCAGCGCATTCCTGGCAGCGACACTGGTGCCGGCCTATTCGGAGGTGCTGTTTGTGGGGCTGGTGGCCGCCGGCTATGATCCCCTGGCCCTGTGGGCCTGGGCGTCTGCCGGCAATACCCTGGGCTCGGCCGTCAACTGGGCGCTCGGCCGCTATCTCCTGCACTTCCAGGACAAGCGCTGGTTCCCCTTCAAGACGGAGAACCTGGGGGTGGCCCAGCGCTGGTTCCAGAAATACGGTGTGTGGTCGCTGCTGATGGCCTGGTTGCCCGTGGGTGGCGATGCCCTGACCTTCATCGCAGGCATCATGCGCGTCAATTTTGGCGTGTTCCTGATCCTGACCGCGATCGGCAAGGCGACGCGCTATGCCATCCTGCTGGCTGCCATGGCTGCGGTGGGCCAGTGACACGGACCCTTGCCGGCAGCGCAAGTCCTGACAGCGCCTACCGTATCAGGACGCGGGAGCGAGGGCATGTCCAGGTTGCGTGCAGCGCGGGCGTGGACAAATGACCCGCACTGGACTAAAACAGCGTATCCAGGGTTTATTGGCATCCAACAATGACTAAAGGCCTGCCCTACCTGCTGGCCGCGGTGATCTTTCCATTATGGCCTCAGGACGCATCCGCTTTCAGAAACTGCGATATAGAGAACAGCTATGCCTTCTCGGCGTCGACCCAGTATATAGTCGCCGAGATCGTCTTTGACTGGCACGACGGTTCGGCCAGTGGCACCAAGACGATCTACAACTACGCCAATGGGACCCGTGAAGGTGATAGTGAGTGTCACGTCACCTATGAATTGACCGGTAGCTACTCCCCCGGTTCCGGAACGTTCGTTCTCGATGCACATCGCACCAATGCCAGCAGCGCCTGCTCCCTGGAGCTGCTGGGCAGCGATTATCCGCAGGACCGCACGTACTCGTTGCAGATGGCGTTCGATGGGGATGGCACGGTCGAGGTCCATCACGCCGATAATGGCGACCTGTTTGCCGAAGGCTCCTTCGAGAATGGCAAGGCCATGTACAAGACTCCCGAGCGCTGCAGCATTTTCTGAGGGGCCTGCCGGGACAGGCCCGCACACTGGTTAAAGGGCGTGCAGTTTTACCGGCAGGTTGGTATAGCCGCGAACAAAATTGGAGCGTACCCGCTCGGGTTCCCCCACCACCTCGACAAAGCTGAAGCGCCGCATGATTTCTTCCCAGAGGATGCGCAACTGCATTTCTCCCAGGCGATTACCCATACAGCGGTGAATCCCGAAGCCGAAGGAGACGTGATGGCGGGGGTTCGCGCGATCGATAATAAAGTCATCCGCGTTCTCGATGGCGCTCTCGTCCCGGTTGCCTGACAGGTACCACATCACCACCTTGTCACCCTGCTTGATCTGCTGGCCCCTGAGCTCGACATCCTGTTTGGCTGTGCGGCGCATGTGCATCAACGGCGTCTGCCAACGGATGATCTCGGACACCATGCCGGGGATCAGGCCGTGATCCGATCGCAGCTTGTCGTACTCCGCCGGGTTCTGGTTCAGGGCCAGCACGCCGCCGGTGATGGAGTTGCGGGTGGTGTCATTGCCCCCCACAATCAGCAGCATCAGGTTGCCGAGAAATTCCATGGGCCGGTCCGGCAGATCCGCGGTATGGGGGTCGCGCTGCAGCAGGGTGATCAGGTCGAAGCCCTCATCCCGGCCCTTGCGCTCATGCCAGATACGGTTGAAGGTCTCCAGGCACTCCATCAGGGCCGGGATTCTCTCCTCCTGGTCCACATCGCCACCCGCAATCTCCGGCGAACCGGCGGCCACATCCGACCAGTAGGTCAGCTTGGAGCGTTCCTCGAAGGGAAAATCGAACAGGGTGGCCAGCATCTGCGTGGTCAGGTTGATGGAGACCTCGTCCACCCAGTTAAAGGTCTCACCCACGGGCAGGTTATCCAGTATCGCGCACACCCGCGAACGGATCAGGGATTCCATTTGCGCGAGGTTCTGCGGCGCCACCACCGGCTGGGCGGCTCGCCGCTGCACATCGTGTTTGGGCGGGTCCATGGCGATGAACATCTCGACCTCCATCTCCTCCGTCATGTCACCGATCACGATGGCCGGCTCCGAGGAAAAGACCTCGTGATTGGTATCCACCGCGACGATGTCCTCAAAACGGGTGACAGACCAGAAAGGCCCGAAGGCGCTGTCTGCACAGTAGTGGACGGGCGCCTCCTCGCGCAGGCGCGCGAAAAAGGGCCGCCAGGCATCCTGCTGGTAAATCCGCCCGTCGCTGACATCGATCTGCTCGAGAGGTATGGAATTCGGGTCTGGTAACTCTATGGCCTGGTTCATGGCTCGGGTATCCTGTCGTTTTACATCTGGAATTCGGGAAGGTTGACCACCAGGCCGTCCAGCTCATCACTGACCTCGATCTGGCAGGCAAGGCGGGAGTTGTCGGCGCGGTCCGGTCGCATGCCCAGCATGGCCTCCTCCATGGCATCGGCTTCGCCCGTGGCGGCAAGCCAGTCCTCAGACACGAAGCAGTGACAGGTGCCGCAGGCGCAGGCCCCGCCACAGTCGGCATCGATACCCGGCACGCCGTTGTCGATGGCGTTCTGCATCAGCGACTTGCCGGCCTCCGCATCGATGGTGTGGTCCTGTCCGCTGAATTCGATCAAAGTTATTTTTGGCATGCTGCAGCCCTCCTTGAAGTTGACACTGCACAGTCTAACCGCTCTCTGCCCCGGAGGGAGGTCATTTTTTGACACCATGGGGTCATAAATGGACAATTAACCCGTTCATGCTCCCTGCAGGATTCAGATATGGCCCAAGCCGGCGACCGCTTTTTCATCCCCAGCAGCTATTCGCGCATCGTGGCCCGGGTGCTCGAGCTCCAGGAGCGCGATCTCGGTCGCCTGCTGGAGGGAACCGGTCTTGCCAGGGACATCCTGCTGCCGGGGGATGAGACCCAGCTGACCGGGCGGCAACAGTTACGAGTGCTGCAAAATGCCCTGCGCATGCAATACCGTCCCGATTTCGGTCTGCGGCTGGGTCATCAGCTGCAACCCTCCGCCCACGGCCCGCTGGGCTACCTGGCCCTGAGCAGCCCGGACCTGATCACCGCCCTGCGGGCACTGCGGGATTTTCTGCCCGTAAGAATACCTTTTGCCCAGCTAGAGCTGTGCTTCGATGATGACTGGCTGCGATGTTCCCTGTCATTCGCGCTGGAAGCCGGACCCGACGAGCAACGGATATTGCTGGAATCCTTCGCCCTCGTCATCCAGTCCATGGTGGAATCCGTGCTCGGCCGGGAACTGACGGAAGGCCGGGTGGAATTCGGGTTTCCCCGTCCGGTTTATCACGCCGCCTACCGGGAGTATCTGCACTCCCCCTATGTCTTTTCCCGGCCCGCCAGTGTGTTTCTCCTGCCGGCGAGCCTCGCCCGGGTTGCCAACGTATCAGGCGAATCCGGATCCTACGCGGTGGCCCAGGACCTGTGCCGCAGATTGCTGGAGCAGGTACCGGCCTCCTCACTGTCCATGGTCGACCAGGTACGGCGCCTGCTGCTCTCCCAGCCCGCCGGAGCGGTGACCGAGTCGGATATTGCCCGCTCGCTGTTTGTCTCGAAGCGCACACTCGCACGGCGATTGGAACGGGAGGGAAAAGGATACCGGCAGATCCGGGAGGAGGTGCTCTCAGAACTTGCGACCCGGCACCTGCGAGAGACCGAGCTGAGCGTGGAGGCAGTGGCGGCGCTGATGGGGTACCACGACACGGCCAATTTCCGCCGCGCCTTCCGGCGCTGGTTTGACGAGACTCCCAGCGAGTTCAGGGGCAGGAGCGGCAACCGGTAACAGTCCCCCGGGGTCGCACCTGCGATCGATGGAGGTTTTCCTACAGGGGTTTCAGTTCGATATTACGGAATTTCACCCTGCCCTGCCCCCAGTGCTGCAGCGCGATAAAGCCCGGGGTGGGGTCGGCATCCTCGAGCACGGCAGTGGTAACGCCGTTGACCCGGACCTCCAGCAGTCGGCCCTTCGCCGTCACCTCGTAAATGTTCCAGTTTCCCACGGTGTCCACTTTCGCCAGGGGGGGCATGAAACGAAAGACGATTGCGCCCGTGCGAGCCTCCTGCTGCGGGTGGTCATCCCAGATGTTCAGTTCGTAGCAGGTATCCGGGTGGATCCTCGCGCGATCCTTGCAGCGCACGAAAATACCGGAGTTCACCGATGCCTCCACCCAGAACTCCAGGCGCAGCTGAAAATCGCCATAGCGGCCCTCACTGGCGAGAAAGCCATCGCCAGAGCCGCCGGCCTCGATTTCACTTTCAGCAACGGACCAGTCCGCGTCGCCTGCCACCTGCCAGCCCTGCAGCGTGTAACCATCAAACAGTGAATCAGGGCCGGCGCACGCCGCCAGTAACAGGCCGCCTGCCACAAGGAGCGTGAACTGCATCAGGCGCGGCATTTAAGCCATAACCTCCTCGCTGCAGCGCAACACCACCTTGCCGGCAATCTCCGCTTTGTCTATGCGCCGGTGCACCTCTGCAGCTGCCTCGAGCGGCTCGATGGCGGCGATGGCGGGATGCAGCTCACCCGCGGCCAGCAGGGCGAACAGGGATTGCAGGTCTTCCCGGAACTGGTCCGGGTGTTTTTCCCGCCGGGTCTGGATATTGTAAAACGTGCTGCCACGCCCGTCCGGTATCAGCTTCCATAAGCCCAGGAGACGGGCAAACCCCCACAGCAGGGAGGGTATCGACTCCTCCCCATCCTTGGCCTGCAGCGCACCGAAGCCCACCAGCAGTCCACCGCGCTTGAGGCAGCGATAGGAGCGGGCCCAGTTCGCGCCGCCGATGGTGTCAAACACGATGTCCACCCCCTCACCCCCGGTCGCCTTCAGTACCACCTGTTCGAAGTCCTCGCTGCGATAGTCAATCGGCGTGGCCCCGAAGTGACGCACCAGCTCGTGCTTGCCGGACGAGGCAGTACCCAAAAGGGTCAATCCCATGTGCCGCCCCAGCTCCAGCAACGCTGTACCCACGGCTCCACCGGCCGCATGGACCAGTCCGGTCATGCCCGGTTCCAGTTTCTTCAGGCGGGTCAGCATCTGGTAGGCCGTGGTGTAGGAGAGGATCATAGCCACGGCTTCGGCCGGGTCCAGGCCATCCGGGGCGGGAACGACGCGATCTGCAGGTGCACAGAGGTACTGGGTGTATCCCCCGATCACCGGCATATCGGCCACATACTGACCTACCCGCAGTGTGGTTACACCTTCACCCAGCGCGTCCACGACCCCGAACCAGTCATAGCCCGGGACAAAGGGAGGCTTCTCCCTGACCCCCGGATACTGTCCGAGACGGATGATGGTATCGGTAAAACCGGTGCCGGCGGTCAGTACTCTCACCCGCACTTCCCCGGTTTTGGGCTGCGGCAGCGCCGCCACCTCGTCCACGACCAGCTGCTCGGGACCGCCGTGTGCCTGCAGTAAAACGCGCTTGAATGCCATGATCAGCCGTGGTGATTTTCGAAAAACTCGATGATCAAAGGGTCGCCCGCGCGCTCCAGGTAGGCGACCGCCAGTCCCTCACCGTAGCGGGTGTCCCAGATCGACTCGTACCCTATCGCTTCGGCCTCCGCCACTTTGTCCTCGAGTCGATCGACCGGAAAGCGCAGGTGGTGCATGCCCTCTTTTCCGGCGTCGAGAAATTCCTTGTGCGGACAGCCGCCCCTCAGCCACTGAATGAGTTCCACCTCCAGCTCCCCACTCCTGCCGTAGGCCAGGCGGATATCGCACTCCTCCTGCCGACCCCGGTAGCGGTAGCTCATGGGGCCCGGATCCATGAAAGAAAAAGGACCGAACAGAGGCTCGTAAAGCGCCAGGGCTGCATCCAGATCGCGCACCACGAAACCCACCTGGTCACAGGGAGGCAGCGCCAGCGATTTGCGGATGTCTTCACTCATGCCTGTATCTCCAGGGGTTTTGAAGTCAGTCCCCAAGATACTACCGGGCCCACCCGGCAGCAGTGTCTGATAAGGTCATATTATGTTGTATGCAGGATCAGTCGCAGGCTATCGTGGCGACGCAGGTCATAGGAGTTGCCCGAAGATCAGCTGAAGAGAGAGTCGCCGCTCAGCCCCTGTGTTTCCATGATACTGCGCAGTCGGCGCAGGGCCTCCACCTGAATCTGTCGCACCCGCTCCCGGGTCAGGCCGATTTCCCGGCCCACCTCTTCCAGCGTGCTGCTCTCGTAGCCGCGCAGGCCGAAGCGACGGGATACGACCTCCCGCTGCTTCTCGGAAAGTTCATCCAGCCAGGAAGCGATGCTGTCCTTGATGTCGCTCTCCTGCAGCAGCTGCGAGGGATCGCACACTGCGGCGTCGGCGATCGTGTCGACCACCGCGCGGTCTGAGTCCGGGCCAACCGGTGTGTCCACGGAAGTAACGCGCTCGTTGAGACCCAGCAAGCGCTTCACGTCCGCTGCCGGCCTGTCCAGCATGTCGGCGATTTCCTCGGCAGAGGGCTCGTGATCCAGCTTTTGTGTCAGTTCGCGGGCAGCCCTGAGGTAGACATTGAGTTCCTTGACCACATGAATGGGGAGGCGGATGGTGCGGGTCTGGTTCATGATGGCCCGCTCGATGGTCTGACGGATCCACCAGGTCGCATAGGTGGAAAAACGGAAGCCGCGTTCGGGATCGAATTTTTCCACCGCTCTGATAAGGCCGAGATTACCCTCCTCGATCAGGTCGAGGAGCGTCAGTCCGCGATTGATGTAACGGCGAGAGATTTTCACCACCAGACGCAGGTTGCTCTCGATCATTCGGCGCCGGCCATCATCGTTACCACTGCGGGCGAGGCGCGCGTAGTGTTTCTCCTCGTCCGCGGTCAACAGGGGTGAATAGCCTATCTCGTTGAGATAGAGCTGGGTCGCGTCCAGGGATTTTTCAATTTTGCGCGCGGTTGCGGTATGGGCCCTGGCCTCCTCGAATTCAAGGTCGGCACCATCTGCCTCTGCAGTGGAGGGGCCTTGCTGGTCGACCTTTCCGGGCGTCTCTTTCGGGGGCCGTGGCGTCGATTTCGCGCCGGGGGTGCGCCGGGCAGTTTTGCGGGAACCCGTACCTTTGCCGGAAGCTGCGGCCGAAGTAGAAATCCGTTTCGCGTTCGTCGATCCTTCCGCTTCCATGGCATACCTCATTTTTGTTGTAGTCGAGATACTTTGAGTATTTCCCGCGGGGCCGGCCAGATTAACCCAACCGAATCGCAAATTACAAGCGCATTAAATGCTGGTGATGACTAGCTATTGCCTGGGTATGCAAGGAGTTGCATAGCCAGGATCCGCCGCCCTCAGCGACGCGGCAAGAGCTTCTGGGGATTGATCGGCTTACCCTCCTTGCGGATCTCGAAGTGCAGCTTCACGCTGTCAGTGCCGGAACTGCCCTTGGCGGCGATCTTCTGGCCCGCGCGCACTCGCTCACCCTCCCCGACCAACAGACGGTCGTTATGGGCATAGGCGCTGAGGTAGATATCGCTGTGCTTGACGATGACCAATTCGCCCATACCGACAATTCCGGTGCCCGCGTAAACCACCGTACCGTCGGCCACGGCGTAAATCGGATCCCCGCGCTGACCACCGATATCGATCCCCTTGTGCACGCTGGAGGAGTAGCCGCGCACGACCCGGCCGGAGGTGGGCCAGCGCCAGCCGGCGACGGCCGGTGATAGGGGCGGTTTCACCGTGGCAGGCGTTGCGACCGGGGACGTGGGCGGCCGTGTGACCGGCGGCGGGGTTGCGGGTGACGAATCAACGGGGGTGGGTTGCTTGGTTACCGGTTTCCTGGCGGGCGGTGACGCGGGGGCCGGTACCGGTTTGCGTGCTGCGACGGGGGGCGGTGCAGGCACCACGGGGGCCTCTTTCAAATAGAGCTTCTGGCCGGTGTAAATGGTATAGGGCGCGGGGATACTGTTTGCCGCCGCCACCCCGCGGTAGTCCATTCCGTAGCGGAAAGCGATGGAGTAGAGCGTGTCGCCGCGCTGCACTGTATACACTCGCGAGGAAGGTGCACTGCGGGCATTGCGATCCTCTACGGGCGCACGGGGCTTGCTCCCGCACCCCAGGAGACCGCAGACCAACAGGAGGCAAACAACCCTGGTGAGCACCTTTACCCCTCGCGCGGACCGGGAGAACGCCTGGCGGCCCGGATTACGTTCTCCCCCATCGGATATCGATGATCCAGACCAGCGCGAAGCCCCCGGCCATCAGAGCCACACAGAGCCACACCTGGGGGTCCTGCCCCGTAACAGCCAGAAACTCGGTGGGCGACACGGGCAGCTGCTGGGCGGGCCTGAGCTCGCCGTGGCTGCCCTCGATCCAGGCGAGCACCTTCTTCCAGGGCCATACGATCGCCAGCGAGCCGAACAGGAACCCTGTCAGTACCGCCATCGTGCCCTGGTGAAAGTGGTGCAGCAGGTAGTGCAGGATCCGGGAAAAACACAACAGCCCGCAGACCGCTCCCAGCGCCAGAACGGCGAGGAAGCCCAGATCCAGGCCCTTCACGGCACCGAGCACGGTCCCGTACATGCCGAGCAGGACCAGAATGAAACTGCCTGAGATGCCCGGGAGGATCATGGCGCAGATCGCCAGGAAACCCGCCAGGAATACACCAGCGAGACCAGCGTCGAGATTGACCACGGGCGAGACGGCGATGAGGCCGGCGACCGCCACGCCTATGAGCACGCAGAGAACGCGCGTTGGCGACCAACGCTCCACCTGGCGTAGCAGCACCATGGCAGAGGCCAGAATCAGACCGAAAAAGAAGGCCCACAGGGGAACCGGGTGATGATCGAGCAGCCATGACAACATCCTGGCAAGGGTGAGTACACTGGTGAAAATGCCGAGCACCAGCGCGAGCAGGAAATTGCCATTGATATGCCGCCAGGCGCCGGCTATATCCAGGCGCAGGACCTTGCGCACAAATTCCAGGTCCACCGCCCGGATACTGTCAACGAGGGTGTCGTAGATCCCGGTGATAAACGCCACGGTGCCGCCGGAGACGCCCGGCACAATATCGGCGGCCCCCATCAGCATGCCGCGCAGGAACACCCCCGGGGCGGAAGGAATCATTACCTGACCGTTCCCGATCGCAGCGGCACGAAATTCACTTCTTCGATGATCCGGGTTTCATACCCCTCGTGGGTACGGTCGACGACCTGCAGGTGCTGGCTGGCGCCACCGACCGGGATAACCAGGCGCCCCCCCGGAGCCAGCTGCTGCAACAGGTCCTCCGGAATGTGCTCTGGTGCGGCCGCCGCCAGGATACCGTCGAAGGGTCCCCGTTCAGGCCATCCCATGCCACCATCCGCATGATTCATGTGCACGTTGCGCAGGCGCAGCCGGCGCATGCGCTGGCGGGCTTTCTGCTGCAGCGGCTTGATACGTTCAACGCTGTAAACCTCTTCCACCAGTTGCGCCAGGATGGCGGTCTGGTACCCGGAGCCAGTGCCGATTTCGAGTACCCGCCGGCGGGGGCCCGCCCCCAAAAGAAGTTCGGTCATGCGCGCAACGATGTAGGGCTGGGACAGGGTCTGCTGGAATCCTATCGGGAGCGCCACGTCCTCATAGGCGCGGTGTGCCATGGCTTCATCGAGAAAGAGATGTCGGGGCGTGGTACGGATGACATCCAACACCACCATGTCGCTGATACCCTGATCGACCAGCCGCTGTATCAGGCGTTCCCTGGTCCGCTGGGACGTCATACCGATCCCGTTGAGGTCGACGCTAGTCACCTTCACTCCCCTGTTCTTTGTTATTGCCGGACGCATCGTGGTACCGGATGAACTCTGCCAGCAGAGCGGTAGCATAGCTGCCCGCCCCGAGCGCAAAGTCCAGTTGCAGGCCGCCATCATCACAAAACTGCCAGCAAAAGTCATCCGCCAGGACGCGAGCGGGACGCCAGGCGAGTTCCAGTCCCGCTCCCTCGAGAAAATCGCAGATCCGGGGGGCGCTCTCGACCGATGCCATCTCTACAGCAGCCAGCTCCAGCGCCCGCGAGGGGGTTCCCCGTCCCCAGAGCGGCAGTGCGGGATGCAGGTCGCCGCGGCGGGCACGCTGCCGGATATCCTCGTCCGGCACCTCACAGTGAAAGTGACTGCGGGTGCCGTGCAGCATGCAGACATCGCCTGCCACAATGCGATTCCACGAGCCGGCCCTGACCCGGGAGGCCAGCAGGGTATTGAACAGCCAGGCCCGCAGGGCGGACAGGTAGAGACTGCGCCGGTTGCGCGGAATGCGCCGCGCTCCGTCCGCCGCCCACTGCCGCGCCTGCGCCAGGGTGGATCCACTCCGGCCGAAACGCTGTTCCCCGAAGTAGTTCGGCACGCCGTCCCGCTGCACCTCGACCAGGCGCTGTTCCAGCGCGCTGCGGTCGCCCGCCAGCTCACGCAGGGTTATGCTGAAGCGATTGGCGCGGTGCACCCCCCGCCGGAGCTTGCGTCGGTGGCGGCCGTTCTGCAGCAGGCGGATATCGCCACCGGTTTCCAGGTCGCTCCAGACCGGCTCCTCCCGGCCGGCCATCCGCACGCTGATCCACTGGCGGGTGACTGCGTTACGGTCCTTGAGTCCGGAGTAGCCGATGTCCCGCTCCGGAGCGCCGCTCAACCGGGCAACCCGGCGCACCAGCTCGACGGTATTCAGGTTGCGCTTCTGTAACAGCAGGAACACGTGTTCACCATCTCCGGAGGGCTCAAACCCCAGCTCTTCGCTGACCAGGAAATCCTCGGGGCAGGTTCGCAGCAGGGCACTGGCAGAGGGTTCTTCCCCCGACCGGGGCCATTCCGCCATCAGGGTTCACCCGCAGCCAGCAATACGACCGCGTGGGCGGCAATCCCCTCCGCCCGGCCGGTGAAGCCGAGACCTTCAGTGGTGGTGGCCTTTACATTGACCTGGGTGACCGAAGCGCCCAGGTCCGATGCCAGATGCTGTCGCATGGCGGGGATATGCGGTGCCATTTTTGGAGCCTGAGCCACCAGGGTGGCATCGAGGTTGGCGAGACGCCATCCTGCGGCGCTCACGAGTTTGAAAACCCGCCGCAGGAGCACCCTGGAGTCGATACCGGCATTGTCCGGGTCCGTGTCCGGGAAGTGCTGCCCGATATCGCCCTGGCCAATTGCACCGAGCAGGGCATCACAGATGGCATGGACCAGGACATCGCCGTCCGAATGAGCCTCCAGCCCCTTGTCGTGGGGAATGCGCACGCCACCAAGCACAAGCTCGTGCCCTTCACCGAAACGGTGCACATCATAACCATGACCGATACGCATCTAACGCCCCCGGGTCGTGTTTCTCTGCAGATACCAACCGGCCAGGGCAAGGTCGGCAGGCACCGTCACTTTCAGATTGCCGGGCGAGCCCGGTACCAGTTGCACCGGATAACCGGCCCGTTCCATCGCAGAGGCCTCGTCAGTGACGGCCAGCCCCTGTTCACGAGCCGCCCGCAATGCCTGGTGCAACTCCCCGAGCCTGAACATCTGCGGCGTCTGGGCACGCCACAGGCGGTTGCGATCCAGGGTGCAGCTCACCAGGCCATCCTCTCCCGCCTGTTTCACCGTATCGACGATCGGCTCCGCCAGAATTCCGCCGACCTCCCGGACAGACACTTCCCGGATCAGGCGCCCTATGTCGGGGGCCAGTACGCAGGGTCTGGCGGCGTCGTGCACCAGCACCCAGGACTGTTCCGGTGCCTGCCCGGCCAGCGCGTCCAGTCCTGCCAGCACAGAGTCACAGCGCTCGGCGCCGCCTGCCACACACTGCACCCTGGGGTCAGACAGGAGTGACAGGCCGGCAGCGCGCCGGTCCCCCGCGTGCAGCACCACGACAATGCGGCTGATCTCCGAACAGGCCAGCAGTGCCTTCAGACTGTGTTCCAGCAGGGTAGCTCCCGACACTTCCAGGTATTGCTTTGGCAGGTCTCCCCCCATGCGGGTGCCCACACCCGCCGCGGGCAGTATGGCGCTGCATTGCGGGCTCATGGGGACGATTCCGTCTCGCCCTCGGTTGTCGGAACGATACCCGTAGGACCTGCAAGCGCGGGGTCCTTGTCGACGAACTGGTAGTAAACCTCGCCCTCCCGGACCAGTCCCAACTGCTCGCGGGCACGCTGCTCGATACCTTTTTGGCCGGTCTGAAGCTCCAGCACCTCGCGTTCCAGCGCCGCGTTGCGCTCACGCAATTGCTCGTTGACGAGGCTCTGCTCCTCAACCTGCCGCTGCAGCCGGTGTTTTTCGGCGAGACTGCCCTCGGCAATCCACAGACGGTACTGCAGCACGGCCAGGATCAACAGGAGTGCGACCAGCAACCAGCGCATACGGCTAGCCCCGTCGAATTCCCGGCGGGTACATCCTCAGCCCCTGGCGCGGAATTCAGCCAGGCCGCGATAGGGCGCCCTGCCGGCCAGCTCAGCCTCGATCCGCAGCAGGCGGTTGTACTTGGCCACCCGGTCGGAGCGACAGAGGGAACCGGTCTTGATCTGACCGGCGGCCGTGGCCACAGCCAGGTCGGCGATGGTGGTGTCCTCGGTCTCGCCCGAGCGGTGGGAGATCACGGCGGTATAACCGGCCTCCCGTGCCATGGCGATCGCATCCAGGGTTTCCGAGAGGCTACCGATCTGGTTGAATTTGATCAGGATCGAATTGGCGACGCCCTTGTCGATACCTTCCCTGAGAATCTGCGTATTGGTCACAAACAGGTCGTCACCCACCAATTGAATCCGGTCACCGATCTTGTCTGTGAGAAGCTTCCAGCCATCCCAATCGGATTCGTCCAGCCCATCCTCGATAGAGATAATGGGATGGTTGCTGGCCAGTTCCGCCAGGTAATCGGTAAACGACTCGCTGCTGAACCGCTGGCCTTCACCGGCCAGATCGTACACACCGTCCCGGTAAAACTCCGAGGCGGCACAGTCCAGGGCCAGGGTGACATCGGAGCCCAGGGTGTAGCCGGCCTTGTCCACGGCCTCGGCGATCACCTCCAGGGCCGCTTCATTGGACGGCAGATTGGGGGCAAAGCCCCCCTCGTCGCCCACAGCCGTGCTCAACCCGCGACCCGCCAGCACCTTCTTCAGGCTGTGGAAGATCTCCGCACCGGTCCGCAGCGCCTCAGTGAACGTGGGTGCGCCCACCGGCTGCACCATGAACTCCTGGATGTCCACATTATTGTCCGCATGCTCGCCACCGTTGAGGATATTCATCATGGGTACCGGCATGGTGAAATCGGAGGTGCCGTTGATGTCGGCGATGTGCTGGTACAGGGGCACTCCCCTGGCCTGGGCGGCGGCTCTCGCCGCGGCCAGTGACACGGCCAGTATGGCGTTGGCACCGAAGTTGGCCTTGTTGTCCGTGCCATCGGCGTCGATCATGGCCTGGTCCAGGTCTCGTTGGGCGGTGGCGTCGCGGCCCAGGAGCAGATCACGTATCGGGCCGTTGACATGACCCACGGCCGTGAGCACGCCCTTGCCCAGGTAGCGGCCGTCATCGCCGTCGCGCAGCTCCAGTGCCTCGCGCGAACCGGTGGAAGCCCCCGAGGGCGCGAAGGCCGCGCCCACCTGCCCCGATGCCAGGGTCACTTCCGCCAGCACGGTGGGGTTGCCCCGGGAATCCATGACCTCAAAAGCCTGTATATCGGCAATGTTACTCATTTCAATAGCTCCGTAGGTAAAACTAGGTGATCTGCAGGGGCGGCATGGATTTCACCAGGTCATCGACCGCCTTGACCTGCTGCAGAAAGGGTTCGAGTCGCTCCAGAGGCAGCGCGCTGGGCCCGTCACACAGCGCCTTGTCCGGCTCCGGGTGGGCCTCGAGAAACAGACCCGCCAGCCCCACGGCCATGCCCGCACGAGCCAGTTCGGCAACCTGTGAGCGCCTGCCGCCCGAGGCGGCCCCTCCCGCATCCCGGCACTGCAGGGCGTGCGTGACGTCGAAGATCAGCGGGGCGTCGTTGCACATCTTTTTCATGACCCCGAAGCCGAGCATATCCACCACCAGGTTGTCATAGCCGAAATTGCTGCCCCGCTCGCACAGCAGTATCCGGTTATTACCACACTCGGCAAACTTCTCCGCCACATTGCCCATCTGGGACGGACTGAGAAACTGTGGCTTCTTGATATTGATCACAGCGCCAGTGGCGGCCATCGCCTCGACCAGGTCGGTCTGGCGCGCCAGGAACGCCGGTAACTGCAGAATGTCGCAGACCTCGGCGGCAGGCGCGGCCTGACCCGGTTCGTGCACGTCGGTGATCAAAGGCACACCGAAGGTGGCCTTCACCTCTGACAGGATCGACAGGCCCT
This sequence comes from Halieaceae bacterium, assembly GCA_024640505.1. Classification (GTDB taxonomy): domain Bacteria; phylum Pseudomonadota; class Gammaproteobacteria; order Pseudomonadales; family Halieaceae; genus JARRPM01. The sequence goes on along the minus strand of JAHEEV010000004.1, from coordinate 64,476 downwards.
CTTCCATCCCGGGGCCGCGGAAAGAATGGATCGACGAGCGGTTGGCCTTGTCAAAAGAGGCTTTGAAGACATAGGGGATATCCAGGCGACGACAGACTTCCACGTATTGCTCCGCCACGCGCAGGGCGAAATCCCGGCTCTCCAGTACATTGACACCGCCCAGCAGGACGAAGGGTGCACTATTGTCAAACGTGATCTCCCCGAGGGAGATGGTCCGGTCAGTCATGGTTATACCTCACGGGTTACGACGTGGACAACATAACAGAATCAAGCAGGTTTGCCCTCGGCGTGAACAATGGCCGCCTCGATATAACTGGTAAACAGCGGATGGCCACCGCGGGGGCTGGAGGTGAATTCCGGGTGGAACTGGCAGGCCACAAACCAGGGGTGACCCGGCAATTCGATCATCTCCACCAGGGAGCGGTCACCCGACCAGCCCGCCACCCGTATACCGGCGTCACACAACTGATCCAGATAGTTGTTGTTGACCTCGTAGCGATGCCGGTGGCGCTCGCTGATGGTCTCTTTGCCATAGATCTCCCGGACCCTGGATCCCTCGACCAGGTGGCACGGCTGCGCACCCAGTCGCATGGTGCCGCCCAGGTCAGATGACTCGTCGCGCTCCTCGGTGCTGCCGTCGGCGTTCTGCCACTCGGTGATAAGGCCGACAATCGGGTGCGGCGTCGAAGAGTCCATCTCTGTGGAGTTCGCATTCTCCAGACCGCAGACATCGCGGGCATACTCCACCAGTGCCACATGCATACCCAGGCAGATGCCGAGGAAGGGGATGTTGTTCTCCCGGGCATAACGCACCGCGGTGATCTTGCCCTCCACACCACGGTCGCCGAACCCGCCGGGAACCAGAATGGCGTCGACACCCTGCAGCATGCCGGTGCCGTCACGCTCGATATCCTCGGCATCGATGTAGTCCACCTTCACCTCGGTCAGCGTTTGCAGGCCGGCGTGGTGGAGGGCTTCGTTGAGAGACTTGTAAGCGTCCAGCAGGTCCATGTACTTGCCGACCATGGCGACGCGCACCTGGCCGCTGGTTTCCGTGAATTCCCGTTCCAGCACCTCGTCCCATTCGGCGAGGTCCGCTTCCTGACATTCGATACCGAAACGCTCGACCACAAAATCGTCCAGATCGAAATCGCGCAGCATGCCGGGAATGCGGTAGATCGAATCGGCATCCAGCAGGGGGATGACGGCCCGCTCTTCCACGTTGGTGAACAGTGAGATCTTCTTGCGGGCGCTCTCTTCTATCTCCACCGCGCAGCGGCACAGCAGAATATCCGGCTGCAGGCCGATAGAGCGCAGCTCCTTGACCGAGTGCTGGGTGGGCTTGGTCTTGATCTCCCCCGCGGTGGCAATATACGGCACCAGGGTGAGATGCATCAGCAGCGCGCGGGAGGGACCCAACTCGACCTTCAGCTGGCGCGTCGCCTCCAGGAAAGGCAGGCCCTCAATATCCCCCACCGTTCCGCCAATCTCGACGATAGCCACCTCGGCCCCGTCGGCGCCCAGTATGATGCGGCGCTTGATTTCATCGGTGATATGCGGGATCACCTGCACGGTGCCGCCAAGGTAATCACCCCTGCGCTCCTTGCGCAGCACCGCATTGTAGACACGCCCGGTGGTGAAATTGTTGCTGCGCTTCATCGTCGTATGGGTGAAGCGTTCGTAGTGCCCGAGGTCCAGGTCGGTCTCGGCACCGTCCTCGGTGACAAAAACCTCCCCGTGCTGGAAGGGGCTCATCGTTCCCGGGTCGACATTGATGTAGGGGTCGAGCTTCAGCAGCGTGACCTTGATGCCACGCGCCTCCAGTACCGCTGCCAGGGAGGCGGCAGCGATCCCCTTGCCCAGAGACGAAACCACCCCACCTGTGACGAAGACGTAACGCGTCATGGAAAACCTTTAATTACGCTGTTTTGCCGGACACACAGACCCCGCATTGAAGGTGATACCCACGGATGCGAACCCTGCAAAAAGATGGGAAATCAGGTTATCAGAAAGCATGTGACAGCTCAATCGAAAGCGGGACCGATATTGCGCTCCCAGCGGAGACACCACAGTGTTTCACCTCCCGCGGGTCGCTGTCGATAGCGATCGGAATGACAGAGCCAGAGATCCCCCACAGCCAGCAACTGGTCACCCAGAAAAAGCAGCGGCACCCGGTCCCGCCACCAGGGGGGCACATCCGCTTCCTGCAGGAGTTGCTTCAGACTCCGCCGGCGGACACTGCCGGCAGGCTGGCAGCGCTCACCCCCCTGGCGCCAGCCCAGTGTCAGCGTGTCACTCTCGTCCAGCACCAACCCCCGGGAGGCAACAGGCTCGAGTGTCACCCTCCCCACGCCGGGCAACTCCAGTACCTCGCCCGGTGCGAGCGTCACCGGGCCGGTCGGCGCCGATGGCTCCGGCAGGAGGTACACGCAACCCCGGTGACACTGCAATGCAAACGCGCTGCACTGCAGCCGCGGGCGGGCTTCCGGGCCCGACTCGCGCAACTGCCGCAGAAATTCCTCCAGCGGCGCCCGGTCCGGGGCCGGCAGGCCCCGGCTTTGCAGCCAGCCCCGCAGCTTCACTGCGCCGACATCGGCAACTGCCAGTTCAGTGACGGCAACGCCCGGATCGCCCATCGCGCTGTAGCAGGTATCCGGCGAGGGAAGTACCGCGCGCAGGGTGCGGGCGGCGTCCGCCATATGCTCGCTGGCCCGGGCCACGGTGCGGCGATAACCCGGCCAGCGCCCGGACACCAGCGGCAGGACTTCGTGGCGCAGAAAGCCGCGGTCCAGGCCCGGGTCCCCGTTGGAGGGGTCTTGCACATACCGGAGACTGTGACGCCCGGCGTATTCCTCCAGGCGGCTGCGGGTCACCTGCAACAGGGGCCGCACCAGCCTGCCCGCGCCCAGGGGACGACTGGCGGGTATGGCAGCCAGCCCCTGCACCCCGGCACCGCGCAGCAGACGGAGAAAAAACGTCTCCACCTGGTCATCCAGGTGATGGGCCAGGTACAACACGGCGCCCGGCGCCAGTGCGTCCTCGAAAACCCGGTAACGCGCCTCGCGCGCCGCGGCCTCGGCGCCCGCCGGACCCTGATCGACGGACACCCGGTGACACAGCAGCGGCAATTGCAATTTTTTGCATACCTCCTCACAGTGCTGCTGCCAGTCGTCCGCGGCATCCTGCATGCCATGGTTGACGTGAATCGCCGTCAGGGGAGGCGCCCCGGGGTTGGCAGCGCGCCAGCGATGCAGAAGATGCAGCAGCACACTGGAGTCCACGCCGCCGCTGAATCCGACGTACCAGCCGCAGGCATCCGCCTGGGCGAGCAGCTCGCGATCGAGCTCCGTGTGTTCAAGCCGTGGTTCGGGCATAGCCCCGGGGGCGGGTTGTCAGCCGTCAGTTGCCGTAGGACATGAGGCGTTTGTACCGCTTGTCCAGCAGGTCTTCGAGGGGCAGCTCTTCCAGGCGGTCCAGCTGCTCGATGATATGCCCCCTGATGCGCCCCGCCATCAGGTCGACATCACGGTGCGCGCCACCCAGGGGCTCCTGAATGGTGGCATCGACAATGCCCAGCTCCTGCAGAACGGAGGAGGTGACCCCCATGGCCTCGGCGGCGTCGGGCGCGTTATCGGTGCTCTTCCAGATAATGTTGGCACATCCCTCGGGGGAGATCACAAAATAGGTGGAATACTGAAGCATGGCCAGGTGATCGCCCACGCCGATTCCAAGCGCGCCTCCCGAACTGCCCTCGCCGATCACGATACAGATGATGGGCGTTGCCAGACGGGACATGACGGCCAGGTTCTGGGCGATGGATTCGGAGATGCCCCGCTCTTCAGAGTCGATGCCGGGATAGGCGCCGGGTGTATCGATCAGGGTGATGACCGGCAACCCGAATCGCTCGGCCAACTCCATCAGGCGCAGGGCCTTGCGGTACCCCTCGGGCTTGGGCATGCCGAAGTTGCGCATGACCTTGTCCTTGACCGCGCGACCTTTCTCCTGGCCGATCACCATGACCGGCTTGCCCTCGAGGCGCGCGACACCCCCGACGATGGCGTTGTCATCACCGAAATGACGGTCGCCGTGCAGTTCGTCGAACTCTGTAAAGACCCTGGAAATATAATCCATGCTGTAGGGCCGCAGCGGGTGGCGCGCCACCTTGACGATATCCCAGGCGCTGAGGTTGGAGTAAATCTTCTCGGTAAGCTTGGTGCTTTTTTCCCGGAGAGTCTCGATTTCTTCGCTGATGTTGATCTCGGCGTCGGTACCGACGTGCTGCAATTCCTCGATCTTGACCTCGAGCTCGGCGATGGGTTGTTCGAAGTCCAGGTAATTGGGGTTCATGGGTGGGCTCGAGTCGATGGAAAGGACGCTAGTGTACAAAAATTACCGCGGCCAGACCAACAGATCTGACCGCGCTTCACCCCCCCTGACCAGGAACCGCCGGGGACCGGGCGGTATCTCTGGCACAGCCGATTTGCTATCCTGTGCCGCCTCTGCACTGGCGCACTGCAACACGGAGTCCGGGCTTGATCACCCTTTACGGCATAAAAAACTGCGACACTGTCAGGAAGGCCCGCAAGTGGCTGGACCATCACGGTATCGAATACGCCTTCCACGATTTCAGGACCGACGGTCTGGAGCGGGATACCGTTGAGTCGTGGCTGAAAGAACTCGGCTGGGAGGCCCTGCTCAATCGGCGCAGCACCAGCTGGAAAGCCCTGGACAGCGCCGTGCGCGACGGGATGGATGACCGGCAGGCGCTGGTGGCGATCATGGAGCAGCCCACGCTGATCAAGCGGCCGCTGCTGGATACGGGCCACGAGCGCCATACGGGTTTCTCCGCGGCAGACTACGCAAGGATCTTCAACAAACACACCCTGTAACCAGGGTCCGGCATGCACAAGGAAACAGAGATGACAGGCAGCGCATTCGCTTTCGGCCTCGGCGTGGGCACCCGCAACAGCAAGGAGGAGTGGCTGGAGGTATTTTTCCCCCGGCCGCTGCTGGACCCGTCCGCCGCACTCGTCCAGGCGGTCGCGGAGTGCGCCTCCGGCGAGCCGCTCACCCACGAGCAACTGGAGCGCCTGGAGGCGTCCCTGCTGGCCGCCGATGAGCAGGAGCAGGCAGCGCTCGCCACACAATTCCTCGCCAGCGAGCGACCGGCGGTGGCGGTATTGCTGCAGCAGGACAGCGCGCCTGCCGACGTACCCGGGGGCTATCTGAAACTGCACCTCCTGTCCCATCGCCTGGTGAAGCCGCACGGCACCAATCTGGAAGGCCTGTTCGGGATACTGCCCAATGTGGCCTGGACCAGCGAAGGCGCTATCGATATCGGAGAGTTGCCCCAGAGACAGCTGGCGGCCCGACTGCGTGGCGAGGTGCTGGAAGTGAGCTGCGTGGACAAGTTTCCGAAGATGACCAACTACGTGGTGCCCGCCGGTGTCAGAATCGCCCACACGGCTCGCGTGAGGCTGGGCGCCTACCTGGGTGAGGGAACCACCATCATGCACGAGGGGTTCGTCAACTTTAACGCCGGCACCGATGGGCCAGGCATGATCGAGGGGCGCATCTCCGCCGGTGTACTCGTCGGCAGCGGCTCCGACCTGGGCGGTGGCTGCTCGACCATGGGCACGCTGTCCGGCGGCGGCAATATCGTGATTGCCGTTGGCAAGGAGTGCCTGATTGGCGCCAACGCCGGCATCGGCATCCCCCTGGGGGACCGCTGCACCGTCGAGGCGGGGCTGTTCGTCACCGCCGGCACCAAGGTCACCATGCTGGATGCCGAGGGCATGCCGGTAGAGACGGCGAAGGCCCGGGATCTGGCGGGCAAATCCGATCTGCTGTTCCGCCGCAATTCCACCACCGGGGCTGTGGAATGCCTCACCAATCGTTCAGCCGTGGAACTGAACGAGGCATTGCACGCTCACAACTGAGCGGGGCAACGGGACGGAGGGAGACGTGGAACCTACCCTGGAGCTGTGCTGCGAGCTGATCCGGCGCCCGTCCGTAACGCCAGAGGACGCTGGCTGCCAGGCCCTGATGATGGAGCGTTTGCAGGCCATCGGATTCGCCTGCACCCCCCTGCCCTTCGGCGATGTCAGCAATTTCTGGGCCGAGCGCGGAACCGACGGTCCGCTCCTGGTCTTTGCAGGGCACACGGACGTGGTGCCCGCAGGTCCTGAAAACCAGTGGCAATCCCCGCCTTTCGAGCCCGTTTTACGCGACGGTTTCCTCTTTGGCCGCGGGGCGGCCGACATGAAGGCCAGCCTGGCGGCCATGGTCATTGCCTGCGAGGAGTTTGTCGCGGCCCACCCCGACCACCACGGTCGCATCGGCTTCCTTATCACCTCCGATGAAGAGGGCCCTGCCGTGGATGGCACAGTCCGGGTGATGGACTTCCTGCGCCAGCAGGGCGTGGTCATCGACTGGTGCCTGGTCGGCGAACCGTCGAGTACCGCCGAACTGGGCGATGTCATCAAGAACGGCCGGCGCGGATCACTCAACGCCACCCTGACCGTCTGCGGTACGCAGGGACACATCGCCTACCCGCAACTGGCAGACAACCCCATCCACCGGGCCCTGCCGGCCCTGCACGCACTCGCATCGGAGCACTGGGACAGCGGCAACGCATTCTTTCCACCCACTTCGATGCAGCTATCCAATATGCGCGCAGGCACCGGTGCGACGAACATGATTCCCGGGGAGCTGGAGGCCGTGTTCAATTTCCGTTTTTCAACCGAGGTGACGGATACCGGGCTGCGCGAACGCACCGAAGCGATCCTGCAGGCCCACGGCCTCGATTACCGCATCGACTGGTCGTTGAGCGGGCAGCCTTTCCTGACTCCCGGGGGTGACCTGGTGGACGCGAGCATGGCCAGCATCCGGGAAATACTCGGCGTGGAAGCACAGCTTTCCACCGCCGGTGGCACGTCGGATGGCCGTTTCATCGCTCCCAGCGGCGCCCAGGTGGTTGAACTCGGACCGGTCAATGCCACCATCCACAAAATCAACGAGTCGGTCCGGGCAGAAGACCTCCCCCGCCTCGCCGCTGTCTACGGCGGCATACTCGAACGATTGCTACTCCAGGGCAGCTAACTGGTCCACCAGGCCCTGCCGGGCAAGCTCGAGATTGTGCGCGCCCGGCACCACCAGCACGCGTCCGCTGCCCAGGGCGGCAAGACTCGCAGACACCACCTCGGATGCTTCCATCCACATCTCGTCCGGGATCCGGCCGCGATCGAAGCCGGCCGCTGACATTTCCTCGTGAAACTCGGTGCGAATATAACCCGGGCACAGAGCCTGCACCTCGATACCGGTAGCTGCCAGCTCCTGCTGCAGTGCAAGGGAGAAATAGTTCAGGAAAGACTTGGTGGCGCCATAAACTGCCAGGCCACTGCCCGGCAGCAAGGCGCCGAGGGACGACACATTGATGATATGCCCGCCGCCGCGTTCCCGCATGAAGGGAATGGCCGCGCGGCACAGGGTGATGGCAGCGTCGACATGCAGTGACACCATATCGCGCTGGCTGTCGATCGGCTGTTCGATAAAATGACCAAAGGTGCTGAAGCCGGCATTGTTCACCAGGTAGTCAACCGGTCCGCGCTGGCGAATCGCTTCCATGCAGCGGGCGACGCCCTCCACCCCGCTGAGGTCCGCCACCAGCGGAACCACCTCCGCCTGCTGCTCCAGATCCCGGGCCAGGGTCTCCAACCGGTCGGCGCGCCGGGCGACGGCGATGATGCGATCGCAAAGGGGCGCGAGCTGCCGACAGAATTCCACCCCGAGTCCGGCCGATGCACCGGTGACGAGGGCTGTGGTTTGTCGTTCGCTCATGGTGAAGTCTCCATACTGTCACCGCCCGGGCGACGGTGGTAATCGTTCAGTCCCAGGGACCCAGGGTGTAAACATCATAGCGCACCGCTTTGCCGGAGAGCTGGTGGGAGGGGGCCCTGCCAGCGAGAACAGGGGCTCGTGCCGGGCGTTTCACCACGACCCGGGCTACATCCTGCTGCAGGGCCCAGGCCAGCAAAGCTTCGGCACTACCGCTGCCTGATCCACTGGCCAGAACTCGCTGCAGGACCGCCATCTCCTTCTTTACCGCGGAACTCTTGTCGCGCGCCGGGAACATCGGGTCAAGGTAAATCACATCCACAGCTGCCAGCTCCACCGCCGGCACGGTGGTGGCATCGCCGGGCAGAAGCCGCATCTTTGCCACCACCTCCCTGAGCCAGGGGTCGTCACCGGTGGCAGCGTTTGCCAGGGCGGCCCGCAGCATCTCCACCAGCACAGGCTCACGCTCACACAGCAGCACCCGACAGCCCAGGTCAGCCAGGACGAAGCTGTCCCGACCCAGGCCCGCCGTGGTATCGAGCACCGTGAGACCCGGCCGTTTTCCCGCTCCGACAGCGCGTCCCAACAGCTCGTTGTGCCCTCCCTTGCGCCGGTGGCGCATGGCGGCACTGCCAAACTCCACGGCCACCGGCCCGGGCGCGCCCCTGCCGGTCTGCTGGAGAGACAGCAGCCCATCGCACACCAGCAGCAGGGCATCTGCAGCGACAACGTCTCGCGGATTGATCGCTTCCGGCAGCAACGGCAGGCCCAGCCGCGCCGCCAGCTGTGCGGCCAGTGGAAGATCGCCTGGCGAGGCCCCCGCCACCGACAGTACCAGGGGAACGGAACTGGCGGTCACGACATGCCGACGCTACCCAGCTGCTCCCCTGACAGCATGGCCTCGAGCCGTTCGCAATTGTGGAGAATGGAATCCATGTAGAGGTTGGGGCCGCCGAAGAAGTCCCCCGCATAGCGGTAAACCCCGTCGAAACGATCCTCCAGGCGGTCGCTGATCACGCCGCGAATGAATTCCGGGGTGGATTCGAGCAGGTGATCCGCTGAGCGATACACCGTTCGATCCGACGCATAGTCCTCCTCCTCACCGGCTATCCCTCCCGCCACAAACTCTTCGTACAGGTGGTCACGGCACTTGCGCACATAGTCCACGTCAGCCATCTGGGCAATGAGGTCCGCGGTACCCAGCAGGGTCCCGAGACGGTGCTCACAGGGATCCGCGTGGCAGGCCGGGGGGATGAGGTCCAGGTCATAACCGGTATAAAACACGATGCGGGTGCAGATACCCAGCATATTACCCAGGCCCACGCCGGGCAGGTACTCACCGAGGAACCGGGCACTGCGGCCCACGTGCACCCGCGTATAGGCCGCCCCATTACTGTTGCGGGTGTCGCGGACACGCCGTATGTAGCCGGAATCGTGAAACAGTGCCGTCGCGATTCCCGCCAGTGCCCGCTCCGGCCCCAGACTGCGGCCCGGGGAACTGCCCTCGTAGCCATCGAGCAAGCGGGCCATTGCCAGGGTCACATCCAGCACATGCTGGCTATCGTGGTATTTGATATCGCAGGCCCGGAAGCCGGGATAGTCACCGCTATAGAGACGGTTGAAGTCCTGCACCAGCAGATCGACGATGGAGAAATCGAAATCCCGATAGCGTCGTTGGAGTATCGCCCGCACCGCCGACGCGACGGCCCGGGGATCCGTCACATCAACGGTGTTGCTCACATCCATGTGGCCAGCGCGCGGTGCCGGGGCCATCTCGCGATCAGTCCTCAGTCATCGATCTGGCGGTGCGCTTCTTGAGCAGGCTGGCCAGGTCGCCAATCAGCTCGTCCGCGCTGGGAGCAATCCGCTGCGCCGCCGGCGCAGCGCTCTCATCGCCGCCCTGCCGCGCCGGCAGCCGGCCGACATCCAGCCCGAGGGAGAGGTTCTTCCCCTCGAGGTCCATGGTGATCTCCAGGTTGTACGCATGCCGCGAAAGGCCATGCTTGTCCACAATGCGGAAACGCCGGGGTTCCCGCTTGCCGTCCTCCCCTTCACTGGCGGTAAGGCGGCAGGACAGGGAGGTGATGGCCTTGCCGGACAGCTGCGTCCCCTGCAGCGCGGCAAGATCCCGGTTACAGGCGCTGATGAATGCCGGTGCAGTAATCTCGGGCAGGCGCCCGTAGGCGGCCCCCCGGGGGGAAACAGGGGGGCAGTGAAAATCCCCCACCAGGATCTGGTTGGCCTGTGCCAGATCGACCATGCGCGCCAGTTCGATGGTGACATCACCCACGATGTAGCTGAATACGGTGGGGTTCACCCCCTCAGCCTGGTACAGTTCATAGTGCCCGCCGATGTGGTAGGCCGTGCGAATCACCGGCACCGTGTTGCCCCGGGACGCGGCCCTGGCCATGGTGTTGTCGGCAACAACCAGCACCAGGAAATAGAACAGGTCCCGGTTAGCCTCGGGGCCCAGGTCCCGGTTCCAGATATAGTAGCCGTCCCCGGTGGTGGTACGGGCAAAGTTGATCTCGATACCCCGCGCCAGCATCTTGTTATAGGCCGAATTCAACGAGTAGGACAGGCTGTTGAGCTGGCTCGCCTGCTCGAAGGGGGTATAGAGCGAGAATTCCACAATGTCGAACACCAGCACCGCGCGACTATCGACATAGCTCAAACCGTAGCGCTTGATCAACTGCTCCACCGCGTCCAGCACCCGGGGCTCCTCGCTGACAGGCGTATTGAGCTTGATGAAGGTGGGGGCTACATCCAGTCGCTCGCAGACCGCAAACAACTCCTCGCGGCTTTTGCGGCGACGCCCGGAGATCAGTTCGCGAATGAAAGCCTCATTGTCCCGATCCTCGTCGCTGCCGGACAGGGCACAGTAGTTACCGAGAAAATAGTGGGGCACGAATATCACCAGCAGACCTCGCTGGTCGGAACTCCAGCACAGGACAATGTTCTGCCCCAGCCGCCACTGTTTGCGCAGGGTCTGTTCCAGCGACTTGAGGTTACCCCGCTGCACGATACTGATGGCCTTCGGACCCTCCCCGACCGGGTCCGGACTACCGGGATTAGTGGTTTCAGCCATCACGACACTCGTTTTTATCTGCGATACCATGTCATTATAAGGCCAGGTCGGCGCCGGGGCCACGGGTTGATCTCACCCCGGCACCACACTGCTGTCGTGTGGCCCGAAAAAAAGGACTATCGTCGTGTATCGTCTCGTCTCCTGCCTTTTCGTCCTGTTGCTGCTGCCGCTCGCCGCTTGCGAAAATTTTGATGTCACTTTCAACGAACGGGTGGTATTCACGCCCCACGAACTGTTCAGTGATTTCGATCTCCCCGACGAAGCCCTGAGAAACTGTGTCACCCAGACCATCGCCGACGCCGGCATCACTGCCGTCTCGCAACTCACGGACCTCAACTGCAGCAATGCCGGCATCAGCGACCTGGGTGGACTGGCCCGTTTCAGCGCCCTGCTGACCCTGAGACTCTCATCCAATGCCGTGCGCAACCTGGTCGAACTGGAGTCCCTCGCATCCCTGCAGGAACTCTACCTCGACCACAACACGATCGTGGATCCTGTTCCGCTGTACCAACTCCCTGCCCTGCGTTTCGTGGATCTGTCGCACAATCCCCAACTGCAGTGTCCTGCCAGCAGCAGTCTGCTGCGGGCGGAGACCGTGATTTTGCCAGGCCACTGCCGCTAGTGGAAACCTCCGTGCCAGGTCTGTTTATTCCGTGATCTACCGCCTGATCAGCTGGCTGCCCTTTCCCCTGCTCTACGCTGCCGCGTGGCTGGGCTACCTGGTGCTGTACTATGTGGCAGGCTATCGCAGGACGGTTGTCCGGCAGAACCTCAGTCGCGCGTTTCCCGACAAAAGCGAGAATGAGATCACAGTTCTCGCCAAAAAATTCTACCGGCAGCTGGCGCAGGTCGCCCTGGAAATCGTCAAGGCCAGGCGGATGAGCAAAGCGGATTTTCGCGAACGGGTAACCCTGGCCAACCCCGAGCTCCTGCAACAGTACAGCAATGATTTCCGGGACTCCGTGATCATTCTCACCATACACCAGGGGAACTGGGAGTGGATGCTGCACGGGGCGACCATTGCGCTGGGCATACCCATCGACCCGGTTTACAAACCCTTGCACAACAAAACCGTGGACCAGCTGATTTTCGATATTCGCAGCCAGTTCGGCTCACGGCCGCTATCCATGGCCGAATCGACGCGGGACATACTGCGCCGGCGCGCCGAATTCAGGGTATTTGTGATGGTGGCTGACCAGTCGCCTATCCGCAGTGAGCGGGGTTACTGGACCCGGTTCCTGAACCAGGAAGCGGCCTTCTTCGAGGGAGCAGAATCGATCGCCAGGATCACCCGGTTCCCCGTCCTCTTCGCACAGTGCCGCCGCAAGTCCCGTGGCTACTACGACATCATCTTTCACGAAGTCGCCCGGCCACCCTATGCCAAAGAGGGCCATGCCATCATCGACCGCTACATTGCCCTGGCGGAGCATGCCATTCGCAGCGAGCCGGAAAGCTGGCTCTGGAGCAACCGTCGCTGGAAGCGCAGCAAACCGGAGTCAGGGCCAATCGAAGAGCCCGCCAACCCGGCGAGCTAGAGCCCGTCCCGGTCAACTCGCATCACTCCAGTGGGCCTGTACAGAGCGCCAGCCGTTGCGCTAGGACAGTGCCTGCCAGTCGAACCCATCCGCCTGGTCTGCCCACACCACCGTGTCGAGCGATTCCAGCACGGATAAAAGGGCCTGCTCGGTCTTGTGCCGGCAGTTATTGTTCTCGCTCACATGGGCCACCACCAGTCGGGCAAGTCCCTCCCGATCCATCTGCTCGAGCAGCGCCACGGCCTGGTCGTTGTTCAGGTGCCCCCAGTCTCCCCCCACCCTGCGCTTCAGGGGATAGGGGTAATCGCCGGCCATGAGCATGGGCAGATCGTGATTGAATTCCAGCAGCAGGCCGTGGCACTGGCGGTAATTATCCACCACGTGGGGCGTAACGCTGCCCAGGTCGGTGAGCAATCCCAGGGTTTTCCCCTCCCAGGAGAAGCGGTACTGGCATGGCTCCGCGGCGTCGTGCGGCACGGCGACCGCCTTGACCTGCAGCACGCCGATGTCGAATTCATCCTCACAGTTGAAGCGCCGCATTTCGAAGCAGCCGTCACAGCGGCCGCTGCTCGAAGTGCCGTGGGTCAAATAAACCGGTACGCTATGCCGGCGTGACAGGGCGGCCACGCCGCTGCAGTGATCCGTATGCTCATGGGTGACAAGAATGGCGTCGAGCTGAGAGGGGTCAACGCCCAGGCGGGCCAGCCGCCGCGTGGACTCGCGCAGGGAAAACCCGCAGTCCACCATGACCAGGGTTTCTCCCGCCTGTACCAGCGTGGCATTACCCTTGCTGCCCGACCCCAGGGAAGCAAACCGCATGCTGCTTCCACCTCTTACTGAATATTGCCCTTGATAAGCGCCAGCAGCCCCTGCTCCTCCCGCTTCGGCAAGGGCTCCGTTGCATTCTGCTGCTGGAGGCGAATCTCCACCGCCCTTTCATCCAGTGATGCCACGGACACTTTGAACTCCCTGCCGGCCATCGGATGCTCTTCATCGGGAAACAGCCAGTCAAACCAGCCCTCTTCCTCCTCATCTGCCAGGCCTACCAGGCGCACATAGTAGTCGCCGCTGCTGCGATCGCGGTCGGTGATCTCGAAGCCTGACTTCTCGAGGGCGCGACCCAGCGAGGCCCAGGCTCTTTCATAGGGAAGTTCCAGCCGGATATAGGTATAACCCTCGGGAGACTCCTGCATGGTGATCCTGCCACCGCCACTGATCGCCTGCTCGGCAATCATCGAAACCGGTGCGGAGTCGGAACTGTTGGCCAGGAATTGCGACACTGCCCGCAGCATCTCTGATTCCACGTCGGGATCATCGGACACCGTGGGCCAGCTGTTCACGTCACCCGCCTGATTCATCTGCAGTACATGTAACTCGCTGGTGCCGCGCTGCACGCCCTGCTCAATGCGAAAACGGAAGCGGGCCGCCATCTCCCGGTCTTCCAGCTGCACCCAGCCGGTCTCCATCAGCCCGGCGCTGGCATCGACGCGCGCAACCTGAACACCGCTCGCGGCGAGAAAGGCTCGCACCTGAGGCCAGACCTGACCGGGGGCTGCACCCACCAGTGCCCAGCGCTCGTCCCCCAGCTTCTGGATACGGACCATTTCTTCGCCCGCCCCGGCCACCAGAGGAGCCGGTCGCGGCACCTCGAACTCCCCGGCCATGACCAGGGACTCCTCCACCGGCGGGACGGCGTAGAGGTCCCGCAGTTCCTTGCTGTCGGTCTCCTCCGGAACGGCAACCACCGGAAGTTCTGGCGCCTTCTTGTAATCGTCAGAGGGATCGCGAAAGATTCCCTCGTTGCCGAACAGGTAGCCGCAACCGGTACAGATCGCCATCAGGGCTATCAACACCGCACGCTGTGCGCTCCCGAGATAGTTTGTCATCAGACGCCCGCCGCCTCCATTGCTGCAAGTACCTCGGCATGGTACTGGTCATCCAGTTCCGTGAGCGGCAGTCGGATACCGGATTCGATCAGGCCGCGCTGGTGCAGCGCCCACTTGACCGGTATCGGATTGGCCTCCAGGAACAGGGCTCGATTGAGTGGAGTCAGGCGTGAATTTATCCCTTCCGCCGCCTCCCGCTCGCCGGCAAGGGCGTTCGCGCACAGCCGGGCCATCAGGGCAGGCGCAACGTTGGCCGTGACGGATATATTACCTTTGCCCCCGGCCAGAATGAGCTCCATCGCCGTCGGGTCGTCACCGGAGTACACCGCGATGCGCTCGCCGCAGCGGGCTATGAGGTCCCGGCCCCGGGACAGGTCACCGGTCGCATCCTTGATACCCACGATGTTTTCCAGGTCCGCCAGCCGCAGCACCGTATCATTGTGCATGTCCACGGCGGTCCTGCCGGGCACGTTATAGAGAATCTGCGGCACGGACACGGCCTCAGCCAATGCCTTGAAATGCAGGTAAAGCCCTTGCTGGGTGGGCCTGTTGTAGTATGGCGTGACGAGCAGGCAGGCATCCGCGCCCGCGTCTGCCGCCGCCCGGGTCAGCTCAATGGCCTCGCGGGTCGAGTTGGAGCCGGTACCGGCGATGATGGGAATGCGACCCTTGACGTGTGCCACGCAGTGTTTGATCACCTCGCAGTGCTCTGGCACGCTCAACGTGGCGCTCTCCCCGGTGGTCCCCACCGCGCCGATGGCGGCGGTACCGGATTCCACGTGCAGGTCGAGAAGCCGCTCCAGGGCCGCCCAGTCCACGCTGCCGTCGGCGTGCATGGGGGTGACCAGGGCGACAATACTGCCGGTAATCATCAGTTGTCTCCGATGTCAGTCGGGTGCGGGCGGCGTGCCAGCTTGCCCCGGGAAGACCGCCATTATCCATGCCGGACGCAGGATGACAACCTGTGGGTTAAAATGCCCCCTGTGCGATACTGCCGGCCTGACCCGAAGAGATCCCCCATGCGAGCCCACACGTCCGGTTACCGAATGTTCTGCTTCCTGGTGTTGCTGTTCCTCAACGCAACGGGGAGCGCGGCTGAGGCAGTGGATACCGGGGAGCTCTCCTTCCTGGACAGGCAGTATATGACGCAACAGCGGGCGTTGCTCGAGGAGCTGAGCACCCGCCATTTCGGCGCTGGATTCAGCGGCGATCGCGACCGCGACCTGGCATTGCTGCAACGGTTGCTGGATCAGCGACTGATCCGGCCCGACCAGACGCGTGAACTGCAGGCCATGGGCGTCATCATGGGTGATCTGCTGGCAGCCGAATTCGGCCTGCACTGGGTGTTCTACCAGGACATCCAGGGCCGCAGCCGGGCACTTCGCGACGGTGACAGTGACACCTACCTGTTTCCCATCACCATGATTTCCAGGCGACGTGAAGCTGGCAATGACACGCCGGTGGCCGAGATCTACCGCAAGGCCAGCGACATCATTACCAGCAACCGCCCCACCCTGCCGTTCCAGTAGGCGATAGTATTTGACCGGGCCAGCCTTTAGACTAACGGCTACGCCGGCAATTACACACAACTTGATGAGCGAGCAGGCACCGGGCTTCCAGCTACAGCACGGCACAGGCGATGTAATCACCCTGCAGCTTTCGGGGGACTGGTTGCAGGGTCAGGAGACGGCAGATTTCACCGAACTGCGCACTGAACTGGCCCGCACCGGCGCCAGTACCCTGATCGCCGACGGCGCAACCCTGGGCGAGTGGGACTCGCTGCTCATGGCGTTTCTGCTGCAGTGTCATGACTTCTGTAGCGAGGAAGGCATCGAGTTCAGCACCCGTGAAATGCCTGAGAGTGCGCAGCGGCTGCTGGCTGTCGCGACGGCGGTACCACCGCAAAAGCCTGCAAAAGAGGCCCCCGCCCCCTGGTTCAAGTCCATCCACCCGGTACAAATTCTGCACGATCTCATCGACGATCTGCGAGAGTCGCTGGCTTTCGTCGGGGAGATCACCCTTGCCGCGGCCCGCCTGGTCGCGGGCAAGGCAAATACCCGCTTCACAGATTTTCGCACCTTCGTCTACCAGGCAGGTCCCGACGCCTTCGCCATCATCAGCCTGACCAGCGTACTGGTGGGCATGATCCTGGCCTACCTGGGGGCCGTGCAGCTGCAGCAGTTCGGCGCCGAGATCTACGTAGCCGACCTGGTGGTCATCGGCATGCTGCGAGAGATGGGCGTGTTGATGACCGCGGTGGTCATGGCGGGCCGGACAGGGGCGGCCTACGCAGCCCAGCTGGGCACCATGCAGACCAACGAGGAGATCGATGCAATCGTGACCATGGGAATATCGCCCGTGGAATTCCTGGTGATGCCGCGCATGCTCGCGCTGGTGGTCGTCATGCCACTGCTGACCATTTATGCCGACCTGCTCGGTATGATTGGCGGCGGGATCGTCGCCGGCGGGATGGGAATCACTCCGCTCCAGTACATCAAGGAAAGCCAGAACGCCATTTCACTGACCCATATTTCGGTGGGCCTGATCAAGAGCGTGGTATTCGCCCTGCTGATTGCCGTGGCCGGCTGCCGCTCCGGCATCAACTCCGGTCGCAGCTCTGCCGCCGTGGGACAGGCAGCCACCGAGGCCGTGGTGACGGCCATCGTCTACCTGATCATCGCTGACGCGGGTATCAACATCCTGTTCCAGCAGGTAGGTATATGATGGCCGACGCCAGGACAGTGCATATCGAGGTGTCTGATCTGACCATGGCGTACGGCACGTTCGTGATACAGCAGGACCTCAGTTTCAATGTCTATCACGGTGATATCTTCGTCATCATGGGGGGCAGTGGCTGTGGCAAGAGCACCCTGCTGAAGCACATGCTCGGTTTGCTGGAACCCGCTTCAGGCGACATCCTCTACAGCGGCCAAAGCTTCATCAATGCCAGTGCCGCCGAGAGGGAAGCCATGCGCCGACGCTGGGGCATCACCTACCAGGCGGGCGGCCTGCTGAGCGCCATGACGCTGGCCGAAAACATCACCCTGCCCCTGCAGCTTTACACCGACTACTCTGAGCGGGAGAGGGACAGCATCGTGGCCTACAAGTTGGCCCTGGTGGGTCTGGCCGGGTACCAGGACTATTATCCTTCGGAGATCAGTGGCGGCATGCGCAAGCGGGCCGCCCTGGCACGGGCCATCGCACTGGACCCGGATATCCTTTTCTTCGACGAACCCTCCGCGGGCCTCGACCCGATCAGCTCCCGGCTGCTCGACGAATTGATCGTACAACTGCAGGAATCGACCGGCGCCACCGTGGTCATGGTCACGCACGAACTGGCCAGCATCTTCGACATCGCCACCAATTCGGTCTACCTGGACGCCAGTACCCGCACCATGATCGACTATGGCGACCCCCGGGTTCTGCGGGATCACAGCGAACAGGCCGTGGTAAGACAATTTCTGTCGCGCAGCAGCGCCACGGGACAGGAGGACAGCCCATGAGCGAGAAACCCCATACCGTCGCCATAGGTGCTTTCATCGTCGGCGCCCTGCTGATCGCACTCACCACGGTGATATTCGTAATCGGCTCCGGATTCGGCCGAGACCGGGAAAAGGTGGTCATGGTATTCGACGGCTCGGTGAAAGGCCTGTCGGTGGGCGCGCCGGTCGCCCTGCGCGGCGTACAGATCGGGCAGGTAACGGATATCGAGCTGATCCTGGATACCGACGACGTCAAGCTGATCATGCTGGTGGAGGCAGAATTGAGCGCTGAAAATATCAGGCGCCGCGGGCACAGCACCGAGGATTTTACCGATGAACTGATATCCCGTGGCCTGCGCGCACAGCTCAATACCCAGAGCATACTCACCGGGCTGCTGTATATTCAGCTGGATTTTCACCCGGAGACACGGGTAGAACTGGTCGTTACAGATTCGCCCTACCTGCAGATACCGACCATACCCACCGGGCTGGAGCGCCTGACCCGGGAAGTACAGGATATCGATATTGCCAAGATCGCCAGTGACCTGGAATCGACCCTGGAGGGGCTCCAGGCATTCATTACCAACACACAGTTCCAGTCCCTGCCGTCCAGGCTGGACGAATCCCTGACAGCAATCACGGCGCTCGGCGATCAGCTGCGCGATCAGCTGGCGAGTACCGGTCCGAAGCTCGATCAGGCCCTGGATGGCGCCAGCCAGACATTCACCCTGGCCAACGACGAGCTGGTAGAGATCTCGTCCCTGGTCCAGGCCAACCTGAAAACCCTGGAAGCCGCCGTCGATGCCTTCGACGCAGCCATGCAGCAGGTCGACGGCTTCATCTCGCCAGACTCTGCGACGACCCATGAGTTGAACCGGGCACTGCGCGAAATTGCGCTGGCGGGGCGCTCGTTGCAAGCCCTGGCAAAAACCCTGGAAGAACAACCCGAAGCGCTGATTCGGGGCAAGAGCGGAAATAGACCATGAAACATTTGAGCCCGAACCCCGGCTGGATACTGGCCCTCGTTTTGATGCTTACAGGCTGTGGCAGTACGCCCAGTAACAACTATTATGTGCTCACCGCGCACGAGGGCGTCTCGACGGATGGCCAGACACCCTCCCTGGGTATCGGCCCGATCAGAATTCCCGAGTACCTGAACCGCACTGCACTGGTCTACCGCCGCGATGGCAATCGCCTGCAGATCGCCGACTACGAGCGCTGGGCAGAGCCTCTCGAGGAGGGTATCGGGCGAGTGCTGGGACTCAACCTGGCAGGCCTCCTGGACACGGAGAATGTGCGCCCGTTTCCCTGGCACCCGGGCCGTGCACCGGATTTCGGCGTATCAGTCAATCTGCTGGCCCTCGATGCAGACGAGGGGCGGGCTGTACTGGAGGCGGAGTGGATGGTTTACCGTCCCGACACGTCAGCTGCCGTCAGTCGTCGTATGACACGCCTGGAGTACAGCCCTCCCGGCGCTAAACTTGCGCCCGGCGATCTCGCAGCGGCCTACAGCGAACTCCTCTACCGGCTCAGCGAAGAAATATCCGGGGCGATCAGGGAGGCCGGCGACACCCGGGACCCGGAGCGTTAGAAGTCGTCGTTGCGCAACATGGCATCGGTGCCCCCATCGACAAAGTACACCGCACCGCAGACGAAGCCCGCGTCAGGGCCAAGCAGAAACCGGATCACGCTGGCTATCTGGTCCGGCTGCGCCGTGCCTCCCCAGGGTGTCATCTCACCGAAATCCTTCATGGCCTGGCCCAGCTCCGCGTCCGCGAAGACCTGTTCAGCCAGCGGTGTCATGGTGATACCCGGTGCGACAGCGTTTAATCGCACGCCGGCAGCGGCGTAGTCCACCACGTTCCGGCGCATCCACATGGTAATGGCCCGCTTGGACCCCGCATAGGCGGTGTGACCGTCACGGGTCTCGACCTCGGCACGGGCGGCCGCCTCATCACCCGCCAGACAGGCCTGCACGAAGGGATCGCCGGCGGATGCCATGGGCGCCGAATTGGACGAGACGATCACGACGGAGCCGCGCTTCAACGCGATGAGGTCGCGCAACCCCGCGACCGTGTCAACCACCGCAAAATAGTTCACGCTGGCGATCAGCGACAGGGGCCTGGCTACCGGGGGTAGCCCCGCGCAGGGGATGAAGCCGTCCAGCCCTTCCGGCGCCCGCTCGCGGATCCCGTCCACCGCAGCCTGGCGGCCCTCCGTCGTGGACAGGTCAGCGACGATGTCGCCCTCCCGGATATCAACGGAAATTACCTCTTCCCCCTGCGCCAGCAGCTGTCCCTTCAGGGCCGCGCCGATGCCGGTGGCGCCACCCGTGAGTGCGAATACTCCCATCTCCCTCATCCCTCTTTCAGACGTAATCCAGACGGCGTACATTCTCGGCCAATACCGCGCGGGATTGAATGGACTGCGAGGGCATTCGTTGCCGGGAGCAGGCGACAGCGCGCCCGGGCACAGTTTACTGAACCGATCGGCTATTGCGCGGGGACCAGCTCGATCACGTCCCCGGTCCCCTGCAGCACCTGCAGATCCTTGTTGCGGGCATTACTGACGGCGCGTGACAGCGGCTGCAGGTGCAGGGGCATTTTCAGTTCGCGACGAAATATCCGGTCGTCTGCAGCGATGGGATGGGCATTGTCCAACCAGCGCTCGCGTTCATCGGCGCCAAGCAACAGTGGCATCCGCGCGTGCCAGGGCACGAACTCATCCGGGGCAGCAGTGGTCACCAGTGTACAGGAGAGCAGCGGTGCTTCACCCTTCTCCCAGACGTCCCACAGCGCCGCGACCGCAAGGGCCTGCTGCTCGCAGGTAATCATCCAGGGCTGTTTCACGCCGCCCTCGGGACGCCATTCAATGAAACTGCTCATAGGGACCAGTCCGCGCTGGCACTTGAACGGATGACGGAAAGCCCGGCTGCTGGCCAGGGTCTCACTGCGGGCATTGAACATGGCGTACTTCTGGTCGACGGCCGGCGCCCAGGAGGGCGTAAGCCACCAGCGAGCAAACTCCAGATTGCGCTCGCCGGCGATCTCGCGCACCAACGGTATCGGTTCCGTAGGGGCCAGGTTGATACCCGATGGCAGCTGCAGATCGACACCCAGATCCCGCAGCAACTGCTGCAACCCGGGGTTGTCGATAACATTGAAGCGGCCGCACATGGGGACACTGTGCCCAATTCACGGGAGGCTGGCAATGGCAGGTCTGTCATAGTAAACCCCGGCAGCCCGGGACTGTCCAGGCAGGGCGTCACGGAGTGGTTTTCTTGCCCCTGTCGGTCCAGCGGTAGTACCCTGAGCGCCGTTTTCCGGGAGACAGCCATGAGCGAGAAACCACTGGTGCCGGCCATAGAGGGCTGGTATACGATGGCAGCAAAACCGCACCTCATCGGAACACGCTGTGAGGCGTGCGGTACTTACTTTTTTCCCAAGCAACACCAGTACTGCAGGAATCCGGGCTGCGACAGCACTGATTTCCGCGAGGTCGAGCTGAGTCGGACCGGCCACGTCTGGAGCTACACCAACGCGTGCTACCAGCCACCCGAGCCCTTTGTCGCCCCCGACCCCTTCGAGCCCTTTGCCATCGCTGCGGTCCAGCTGGAGGAGGAGCAGATGGTCGTCCTCGGCCAGGTGGTTGCAGGGATAGACGTGGCGGACCTCAAGGTGGGGATGCCGGTAGAGCTGGTACTGGAACCACTGCACGAGACCGACGAGGCAATCAAGGTCACCTGGAAGTGGCGACCCGTGGATCTGGAGAAGTAAGCAATGTCGAATGAGATCGCAATCCTGGGTGCCGGCATGCATCCCTGGGGCAAGTGGGGCCATAATTTTGTGCAGTACGGCGTGGCCGCTGCCCGGGAGGCCCTGGCAGACGCGGGTGTACCCTGGCAGGACGTCAGGTTTGTTTCAGGGGGGGCGACCGTGCGCTGTGGCTACCCCGGCTACGTGGCCGGGGCGACATTCGCCCAGGCCCTGGGGTGGCAGGGCGCGGAGGTCAATACGTCTTACGCCGCCTGCGCTTCCGGCTCCCAGGCACTGGCGGCAGCCCGTAACAAGATACTCGCCGGCGAATGCGAGGTGGCCCTGGTGATCGGCGCCGATACCACGCCCAAGGGCTTTCTCGCCCCGGCCGGCGGCTACCGGCCGGAAGACCCGGACTGGGTGCGTTTCTACCTGGGCATAACCAATCCCACCTATTTTGCCCTGTACGCCAGACGACGCATGGACGTGTACGGCGACACCCTGGAGGACTTCGCGGCGGTCAAGGTCAAGAACTCCCGTCACGGCAGTAAAAACCCGCGGGCGCGCTACCGCAAGTGTTTCACCGCCGAAGACGTGGCGGCTTCCGCCTTGGTGGCGGACCCGCTGCGGCTCATGGATATCTGCGCCACCAGCGACGGCGGCGCGGCACTGATTGTCTCGAGCCTCGACTACGCGAAGAAGATCGGCAAGGGCAATGCGCCCAGGGTGGCCGCAATCTCCACCGTCACGCCCACATTTGCCAGCGGTGTGGTCGAGATGCCCGACATCGCCACCGATTCAGCCGCGGCAGCCGGGATCGAGGCCCACAGTTTCCGCTCCATGCTACCGCTGAAAGCCTACGAAGAGGCAGGTATCGGCCCCGAAGACGTCAGCCTGGCGGAGGTATACGACCTCTCCACGGCCCTGGAACTGGACTGGATCGAGGACCTGCAACTGGCTCCACGGGGAGGGGCTGCCCAACTGCTGCGCTCAGGGGACACTGCCATCGGCGGACGGATACCGGTCAATGCCTCAGGCGGGCTGGCCTGCTTCGGCGAAGCGGTACCGGCCCAGGCTCTCGCCCAGGTCTGCGAGCTGACCTGGCAACTGCGCGGCGAGGCCGGCGACCGCCAGGTCGAAGGTGCGACCGTGGGCATCACCGCCAACCAGGGCCTGTTCGGCCACGGCAGCTCGGTCATTGTCAGGAAATAGTCAGTAATCGCGCAGGTAATCGAGCTGGCCGCCGACCATGTAGACCCGGTGCCGCGAGCCCTCCACATGGATATCTTCCTGTTCATAGCCGGCGTCACCGTGGTACAGGAAGCAGATACCCTCCTCCACAAAAACCATGCGAGGCTCGTAGATTACCGGGTCGCGGCAGGCGATCCCGACTCTCGCATCCCGACAGCAACTGAACGGGGCGATATCGACCAGGCTGACAAACGTCGGGGGCATCAGTCGGAACGGGTGCTCCTCGTCATGCAGTTCGGCCAGGGCCACCTCGGGCGTTACCCAGCGGTGGTGAGCGATCTCGCCACCGTCTACAGTGACTTCCTGGTCTTCCTCCAGCACCGCCAGGAAAAACCAGGTGGCAAAGCGTTTGCGCGCACCCTCGGGTGTTGTCCAGTGAGATAGATATACCAGTTGCCCGGAATCCACATCCAGGCCGGCCTCTTCACGCGTTTCGCGGATGGCCGCGTTCAGCGCCGCGGCGTAATCATCGCGATCGGCCGGGTAGTCCTCCGCGTCCACCCTGCCACCCGGGAATACCCACATGCCGCCCATGTGTTTTACCGCCTTGCTTCGCTGCACCAGCAGCACTTCAAGGCCCGCCGCACCGTCTCGCACCAGGATTACGGTCGCGGCGGGGTGAACCGGTTCTTCCTGGTCACTCAATTCCAGCAAGGGTGTTCTCCGGTCAACGTCATGCCGGCGCTGATTGCCGCAACCCGATTCATGGAAAAAAGCGGCTGATGGTATCGATGACACAGGCCGGGCGATCCTGCCCTTCTATCTCGATGGTCATGCGCACGACCACCTGCACGCCGCCCTTGACCTCTTCGGCGCTGATCACTTCCCCTCCGCCGCGCACCCGGCTGCCCACCGGTACCGGCGCAGGAAATCGCACCTTTTCACACCCGTAATTCACTCCCATCGACACATTGTCAACCTGCATGATCTGCGGCAGGAACAGATTGGCCAGGGATAAGGTGAGGTACCCGTGAGCGATGGTACTGCCGAAGGGACCGGCCGCCGCCCGTTCAGGGTCCACATGGATCCACTGGTGATCGCCGGTCGCCTCGGCAAACAGGTCGATGCGGCGCTGGTCGATTTCCAGCCAGTCGCTGTAGCCGAGATGCGTGCCAACGGCGTCCAGCAGGGCGGCGGGGGATTCGAATGTCATGCTCATACCCGATGTCCATTGTCGTCAAGTCAATGAGGCGACCACTATAGCACTACCGGAAAACGGCCTCAGCTTCAGCGGTTTAACACTATTCACCACATGCGATTGACGTTCCTGTTGCCAAGTCCAAGGGGTCGGCTATAGACTCTCGCGCACACATCGAATCACAGAGGCTCAGGTCATGGAATCAATGGACATCAATGCACTGGTAACCGAATACGCTATCCCCTGGGGCATAAAGTTTGCCCTGGCGCTGGTTATCTTCTACGTGGGACGCATGGTCACCGGCCTCATCATCAGGTTCGTCAAAAAGATCATGCTGAGACACGAGATGGACGAGATCCTGGTGAGTTTCCTCTCCTCGATCCTGCGCTGGGTACTGTTGCTGTTCGTGGTGATCGCCGCCCTGAGCCAGCTTGGCATCAACACCACCTCACTGGTCGCACTGCTTGGTGCCGCGGGACTGGCCATTGGCCTCTCCCTGCAGAGCTCGCTGTCCAACTTCGCCTCGGGCGTCATGCTGATTATCTTCCGGCCATTCACCAAGGGCCACTTCGTCGAGGCTGGCGGTGCGATGGGCGTGATCGAGAAGATCAGTATCTTCACCACCACCATGACGACTCCGGACAACAAGGAAGTGATCGTGCCCAACGGCGCAATTCTCGCCAGTAATATCACCAATTTCTCCGCCCGCCCCACCCGCAGGGTGGATATGGTGTTCGGCATATCCTACGACGACGATATCCGCAAGGCCAAGCAACTGCTGGAAGAGATCATCGCTGCCGACGATCGGGTCCTGCCCGAGCCGGCTCCGGTGATAACACTCGGCGAGTTGGCTGACTCCAGTGTCAATTTCCTGGTGCGCCCCTGGGTTAAAGCAGAGGACTACTGGAAGCTGCTGTGGGATACCACGGAAGCGGTGAAACTCAAGTTTGATGAGGCGGGCATCACCATCCCTTACCCGCAGATGGATGTACACGTGGGCAAGGGCGACTGAGCAGCCTCTCCTCTTATCCCCGTTGCGGTCGGCGACTCAGTTCGCCGACCCGCAGGAAATACAGCGCATGTAGAGGTGCGCCGGATCCTGCAGGCTGCCGATTTCCGCAGCAGCCTGAGCCACGGGTCGCAGCAATCCCGAGAGTCCAACGGTAGCGGCGGACGGTCGCCACCACCCAAGGTTACCCAATCGCTCCGCGAGCTGCTGCAGGAGCAGCTCCCGGGGCGAGCGGTAGGGCTCTATGTAATCGACCCGGTACTCTTTCAGATCAGCTCGCGCCGCCGCAACCTCGATCGCATCCTCCAGGCTGCCCAGACCATCCAGCAGGCCATGTTCCAGGGCATCCTCGGCACTCCAGACACGCCCCCGGGCGAGGGCATCGACCTCCTCCAGACTCATATCGCGCCCTTCCGCCACAATCTGCAGGAATTTCCGGTAGGTGAAATCGATGGCGTGAGTGATCGAGGCAGCGATTTGCGGATTGAGGGGGCGGTCCAACCGCAGGGAACCGGCCAGCTCGGTCGTCCCTACTCCGTCGGTGTACACGCCCAGGCGCTGCAGCAGCTCCTCCAGCGTCGGGAAAGCCGCAAAGACGCCGATACTGCCCGTCAGTGTCGCCGGCGTCGCCCATATCTCGTCCGCCTCCGCCGCGATGTAATAGCCACCCGAGGCGGCGAGAGAACCCATGGACACCACAACCGGCAAACCGGATGCCCGTGCCTCCAGCAACTGCTGGCGGATGACCTCCGCTGCAAATACGCTGCCGCCGCCGCTGTCGATCCGCAGCACGATGGCGGCCACATCCTCTTCCTCTGCGGTCACACGTATCTGCTGCGCCAGGGTGTCGGCACCGATATTACCGGGCGGCTGCTCCCCGGGGAGCATGTTGCCCCTCGCGGTAATCACCGCGATGCGCTGCCCCTCGCCATCGCCCAAGTGTCCCAGGGGGTGCTTGCGAAACAGGTAGTGCTCGAACTGGACCGCCTCGTACAGGCCATCCTCGTCAGTAGCGCCGACCATCTCGGCCAGGTACTGGTTGGCCTCGCTGTGGTGATAGATCTCATCCACCAGGCCAGCCTGCATGGCCATCTGAGCGGAATCGCCGCCATGTGTCGCCATGCCCGACGCGTACTGGTTGACGTAGGCATCCACCGCACCCGCCGACAGGTCGCGCCCCCGCTCCACCATGGCGGTGTACTGACGCCACAGCAGCTGCAACCACCGTTCGGTGACCTTCTTCTCTTCGGGAGACATATCATCACGCAGGAAAGGCTCCGCGGCCGACTTGTACTCTCCCGCCCTGAACACGTGCATGTTCACGGAAAGCTTGGCCAGGGCCTCGCGAAAATAGTTGCGGTAGCTGCTGTATCCCTCCAACCCTACAGCACCCATCGGGTGCATCAGGATGGCATCCGCGTGACTGGCCAGCAGATACTGGTCCTGAGTGTAATAATCCCCCACCGCCACGATCGGCTTGCCGGTCGCACTGAAAGCTTCCAGTGCGCGCGCAATCTCCTGTGTCTTGCTGAGGCCCACGTAGACCAGGTAATCCAGTTCCATCACCAGGGAGTTGATGGCGGGGTCTTTCGCCGCGGTGTCGATGGCCGCAATGATATCCTGCAGCAATACCTCCTGGTCAGCCGGGGAAGGGCTGCCAAGCATCGCCTGTAACGGGTCGGCCTGTGACTTCTGGTCGACCACCACGCCTGCAGGATTGAGCAAAAGCGCGGCCTTCTTGGGCAGCGGTTCCGGCGCACCACCTACAAAAAACAGGTAGAGGAGCACCAGCATCACCAGGAAAAGAATATTGGACAGGGCCAGCCGGATTCGGGTGATGCCATTCCAGATTGCACCAAAAATCCGGCGCAACAGGGAGGGTTTACTCATGGTGTGTCATCCTGTCGGTGTTGGTCAGTTGCAGCGCGGAGCTCCCTCGCCCGCCAGCGCACGTAAAACATGGAGCTGGTAAACAGTATCACAACCGCCACCATCCCGGTGATGCTCAGCACGCTGTCCGGCCGGGCAAACAGTGCGACGACCAGGCGCATGAAGTACAACAGACTGACAAAGCAAAGCCAGAGGTAGCTGCGCAGATTGTCCCGAAGCATGCCCGGCAGAAAGATAACGAGTGGAACCAGCACAGCCAGCCAGACTATCCAGGGGGCGGAGCGCAACCAGACATCTAAAGCCTGCTGCACGAACAGCGTGGCCAGGGCAATCCACGCGATCAACCTCGCCCTGTGCGCCGGCATTCTCATTGGCGCAAAGCCAGGGCGAGGCGCGCTACCCGGGTACCCAGCGCCCGACAGAGGGAGGCCTCGCCGGCATCTACGGCACGACTGTTGTCATGTCCGGCCCAGTGTGAGGCGCCGTAAGGCGTACCGCCGGAGTCGGCGGTCATGAGTCCTGCTTCGCTGTAGGGCAGGCCGGCGATAATCATGCCGTGGTGCAGCAGCGGCAGCATCATGCTCAGCAGGGTGGACTCCTGCCCGCCGTGGAGGCTGGACGTCGAGGTGAATACCGCCGCCGGCTTGTCGATCATCGCACCGCTGAGCCAGAGGGCCGAGCTCTGGTCCAGAAAATATTTCAGTGGTGCGGCCATGTTGCCGAAGCGGGTGGGACTGCCCATCACCAGACCGGCGCAGTCCCGCAGATCCTCCTGCTCGCAGTAAAGGGGGCCCTCGACAGGAATATCGTCCTCGGTCTGCTCGCAGTTGGCAGAGACGGGAGGCACCGTGCGCAAGCGCGCGGCGACCCCTGCTACCTGCTCGACGCCGCGGACAACCTGCCCGGCCATTTCCGCCGTGGCGCCCTGACGGGAGTAATACAGGATCAGGACATAGGGTTCCGCCATCAGCTGATGAGCTCCAGCACGTTCTCCGGCGGTCTGCCCAGAACCGCGCGGTCACCGCGAACCACGATGGGTCGTTCGATCAGTTTGGGGTGAGCGGCCATCGCGGTCAGCAGTGCCTCTTCAGTGGAATCCCGGCTCAGGCCACAGGCCTTGTAGTCTGCTTCACCGCGACGCACCAGATCTGCCGGACTGATGCCAAGCTTGCCCAGCAGGGCACGAATTTCTGCGATGTCAGGTGGCGTCTCGAGATAGAGCACGATCTCCGGATCTACACCGTGCTCCTGTAATAGCGCCAGCGTGTTGCGCGACTTGGAACAACGCGGGTTGTGGTAAATGGTAAATTCGCTCATCAGGGTATCCCCCGTAAAGGCTGAAGCGCAGGATTATAGCAAAGCACCCGAAAGCCTACCCCCAGGCGCGGGACTTCACGCCGGTGTGCACCCCTGGTATTCGTGACATAATGTCGGCATGACCGATATCCGGGAAAAACTGCCGGAAATGCAGCGCCGTGCGCGGTATCTGCTATCCCGTTTCAAGGATGACCGCTGCATGGAAACTGCCGCGGCCCTGACCTACATGAGCCTGTTTGCACTGGTGCCGCTGCTCACCGTGGTCTACACCATGGCATCGGCAGTACCGGCTTTCCAGGGCCTGGAATCACAGATGCAGGAATTTCTGTTCCAGCACCTTTTGCCCGAGACGAGCTCCGAAATCGAACAGTACCTGAACGATTTCTCGCGACAGGCCAAGAACCTGACAGGGGCGGGCATCGTATTCCTGGTGGTCACCGCGGTACTGATGCTGCGCAATATCGAGAAAGCCTTCAACATGATCTGGCGCACACGGGAAAACCGCAGCGCCGTCTCCAGCTTCCTGCTGTACTGGGCGGTCCTCAGCCTGGCGCCGATCATGATCGGGCTGGCCCTGGCGATCAGCACCTACCTGAATTCGTTCGCGAATTCACTGGACCAGTTCGACATATTTGGCGCCAAGGCCTACCTGCTCAAGACTGCCCCCCTGTTATTGAGTGCGGCGGTGTTCACCCTGCTCTATGTCGCGGTGCCGAACTGCCGGGTACCGTTCAAACACTCGGTCATCGGAGGCCTTGCCGCTGCCCTCACCTTCAATTTCGCCCGCTCGGTCTTCACGGACCTGGTGGTAAACTCGAGTTACACGTTCATTTACGGCGCCTTTGCCGCCGTGCCGCTGTTCCTGCTGTGGATTTACTTGTCCTGGAACATCGTCCTGATGGGCGGCATCCTGGTCCACAGCCTGTCGGCGTACCAGAGCGCCGAGCAGGCCAGCCGGCCTACCGCCCTCAAGGCCCTGGACATCCTCTATCTGTTCTGGCAGCGACAGCAATCCGGCAGGACGGTGCGGGAGATCGAACTACTGAATGGCAGCCAGGAGGTCACTCGCGGCCTGGACAGCGAGACCTGGCGGGAACTGCGGGATATATTTATGGAACACAGGATCATCGCGCAGAACGACCGGGGGCACTACATGCTGAGCCGGGACCTGCACACCATACCGTTCTGGCAACTGAAGGAGTGGGTCAATGACGAGCAGCCATTGAACCAGGCCGATATCATGTCCCGCCTGGAGTGGCAGGAGGACGCCTATGGCCTGCTGCGCGACCAGCGGTTGCAGCAGCGTGAACTTCTGTCCGCCGATCTGGCGACCCTGTTCAGCACATGAAAAAGCTTTTCTGCCTGCTCATGGTACTGTCACTTGCAGCCTGCGGAGGCGGCAGGAGCGGCGGTGACGCCTTGGAACTGGAGGAGCTGCGCGGCAGCTGGGTGGTGGTCAATTACTGGGCCGAGTGGTGCAAACCCTGCATCCGCGAGATTCCGGAGCTCAACGCGCTGGACCGGGAATACCCGGGCGTGAGCGTGCTGGGCGTCAATTACGATGGCGCCAGCGGCGAGGAACTGCAGCGGCAGCTGACGGCACTCGATGTACAGTTCCCCACCCTGCCGGACGACCCGGCGCTAAAATTGGGCACCACCCGGCCTGTGGTGCTGCCCACCACCCTGATTATCGACCCGGAGGGCAGACTGGTGGAAACCCTGGTGGGCCCGCAGACGCTGGAAACACTGGCACAGGCCACCGGGCAGGCTGAGACGGCCCCGGCGGATGAGTAACCGCAAACCTGTCACCGTCCCCCTCTCGCCGATCCGCTTCCCGGAGCAGGAAATGCTGAGCCGCGCCGTTGATTTCCAGCGAGAGGTGAGTCTGCGGCGCAGTGTGCGGGATTTCAGTAACGAAGCCGTGCCACGGGAAGTTATCGAACACTGTCTCCTGAGCGCCGGCAGCGCGCCCTCCGGTGCCAATCGCCAGCCATGGCATTTTTGCGTAGTCGGCGATCCCTCCTTGAAGCACGAGATCCGCCTTGGCGCAGAGGCGGAAGAGCGGGAGTTCTATCGACGCCGCGCCCCGGATGACTGGCTGGAAGCCCTGGCGCCACTGGGTACAGACGCCAGTAAACCCTTCCTCGAAACAGCGCCCTTTCTCATCGTGATTTTCGCGGAAAAGTACGGATTGGGACAGGGCGGTAGCCGCGTGAAAAACTACTACGTCCCGGAATCGGTGGGAATTGCCACGGGCGTTCTCATCACCGCGCTCCACCATGCGGGCCTGGCCACCCTCACCCACACCCCCAGCCCCATGAAATTCCTCAACCGGATTCTGGGAAGGCCGGAGCGCGAGAAACCCACCATGATCCTGGTGGTCGGCTACCCGGCAGCCGGAGCTCGCGTACCGGATATCTCACGCAAATCGCTGGAAGAGATCGCCAGCTTCCTGGAGTAGAGAGGGCAGGGAACGGCCACCGTGAGCGCCCTGAAGGCAAAAAAAACCGGCCCAGAGGCCGGTTGTAAGGGAGTCTCCACATGGGATTCGGGACCTGGATGGTGTCCGAAACAGCACTGCCGTCGCATCGGTTCAAAAACTATACGACTGCGTTGCTGCCACTGTCCGATATGACAGGGCCAGGGTAGGAGAGTTCCCGCCGCCTGATGATTTTTTTTAATCCATGGCGGCGCGGCCAACCCGAAGCTGCCGATGGATGGACAGCAGGCAACTATGCTACTAGGCTTGACTGCATCCCGCACAGCGCGGCAAGAACAATATCGAGGGGGGGTTCACCCATGAGTAAAATCTTCAAGGACAACGCCGAGACTATTGGGGGCACCCCGCTGGTCAGGATCAACCATATCAGCACCGGAAATGTCTACGCCAAGCTGGAGAATCGCAATCCCGCCATGTCGGTAAAATGCCGTATCGGCAGCAGCATGGTGATGGCTGCGGAGCAGGACGGCAGCCTCAAACCCGGCATGACCATCGTCGAGCCCACCAGTGGCAATACCGGTATCGCCCTGGCCTTCGTGGCCGCTGCCAGGGGTTACGGCTGCATCCTGACCATGCCCAATACCATGAGTCTGGAGCGGCGCATGCTGATGAAGGCCCTGGGGGCGGAGATCATTCTCACCGAAGGGGCCAAGGGCATTCCAGCCGCCATCCAGGCCGCCGAAGATATCATCGCCTCAGACCCGGCGAAATACTGGGGCCCCCACCAGTTCGAGAATCCGGCCAATCCGGCCATTCACGAACAGACCACCGGGCCCGAGATCTGGGAAGACACTGACGGGCAGATCGATATCCTGGTTTCCGGCGTGGGAACCGGCGGAACGCTGACCGGAATCTCACGCTATATCAAGAACACCCGGGGCAAGGCCATCCAGACCGTGGCGGTAGAACCGGATTCCACCACCATGATTACCGCCGCGAAAGCTGGGCAGGAACCCACCCACGCGCCGCACAAAATCCAGGGTATCGGAGCCGGCTTCGTGCCCAAAAACCTGGACCTGGAGATGGTGGACCAGGTGGAGCAGGTCTCCAGTGAGGAGGCCATGGAGTGGGCCCACAAACTGATGCAGCGCGAAGGCATACTGGCGGGTGTATCCTGCGGGGCAGCCATGGCGGCTGCCGATCGCGTATCGCGACAGCCGGGCAATGAAAGCAAGCTGGTCGTCGCTATCCTGCCGGACTCCGGGGAACGTTACCTCACCTCCCCTCTGTTCGAGGGACGGTTCAGCGACGCCGAGACGGTGCAGGCCACCATCAGCTAGGGCACTTCCTGCAGGCGATGGGGAATGCCGTCAGGAGCGGTTGCGGAGCAGTGCCAGCCGCTCCTTGACCTCCAACCATTCACTGTCGATCACGCTGAAAAAGACGGAGTCACGATAGTGACCGCCCTGCACGATCATGTGATTGCGCAGCACCCCCTCCATGGTGGCACCGATCCGCTCCAGAGCGCGCTGCGAACGCAGGTTACGCGCATCGGTCTTGAACTCGACGCGGATGCAGCCGAGGCGTTCGAAGGCATGTGTCAGCAGCAGCGCCTTGACCTCGGTATTCACGCCGGTGCGCTGCCACTCCTGGCCCAGCCAGGTCCAGCCGATCTCCAGCGAACGGTGCTCAGGGCGGATATTGAGGTAGCGGGTGCTGCCCACGACCTTGCCCTTGGCTGATTCCACGATGACAAATGGCAGTGCTGCGGCATCTTCGAGGGCCTCGTCGATCCACTGCCGCGTATCCGCCAGATCGACGAAACAGGAACGGGGCAACAGCGCCCAGTCCTCCGCGGAACGGCCACGGTTATAGAGACCCTGGGCATGCTGCGGCCCCATAGGTTCCAGGCGTATGCCGTCGCCTTCGAGCGTCACGGGCACGACGTTCAGTTCCCCACCCCCCCAGTTGTTCAGGGCAGCAGCACCGAGGAGCCGGTCGTCGCCCGCCCCTCCAGGTCCCGATGTGCCTGCTGCACATCGGCAAGGCCGTAGCGCTGGTTGACCTCGATCCGGATATCACCACTGAGCACGCGCGAAAACAGGTCCCGGGAGGACTGCCGCAACTCGTCGGTTCCGGCCGTGTAGGTCAGCAGGGTGGGCCGGGTGAGGAAGAGAGATCCCTTGTTGGCCAGTACCGCTAAATCCAGAGGCTCAGGCGCGCCCGAGGCATTGCCGAAGCTCACCATCAGCCCGCGGGGCTGAAGGCAGTCGAGGGACATATCAAAGGTGTCTCGACCAACCCCGTCATAGACAACCGGCACGCCGGCCCCTGCGGTTATTTCCCGCACACGTTCGACCACATTTTCACTGCGGTAGTTGATGACGTGGTGATAGCCGTGTGCCAGCGCCAGTGCCGCCTTTTCATCGGACCCCACTGTACCGATGACCGTCGCGCCAATGCTGCGGGCCCACTGGCCGAATATCAGGCCCACGCCGCCGGCGGCGGCGTGGAACAGGCAGGTCTCCCCGGGCTTGAGTGGATAGGTCCGCTGCAACAGGTACTCCACCGTCTGCCCCTTGAGCAGGGCCGCTGCCGCCTGCTCGAAATCTATCCCATCAGGCATCTTAACCAGGCGGCTCGCCGGCAGGTTGATAGCCTCGCTATAGGCACCGAACCCGGCAGAGCAGTAGGCGACCCTGTCCCCCACTTCCAGATCTGCGCCGTCACCCACGGCTTCAACCACACCCGCCGCCTCCATGCCGATACCGGTCGGAAGCGGCAGGGGATATAGCCCGCTGCGATGATAGGTATCGATGTAATTGAGCCCGATGGCGCGGTTGGCGATGCTGACCATGCCGGGACCCGGTGCTTCCAGGGACACATCCTCAAGCGACATCACCTCAGGGCCGCCGGTCCTGTGAACACGGATTGCCTTTACCATGTGAAACCCTCTCTGCCAGATCGTTTGTCGTGCGGGGCTCAGTTTGCCCTACCGGGGATCGAGGATGCAACGCAGGCATTGACTGGAAGGGTCACTATTTCGCGCTCCGCACGGCTTCCTTGAGGATCAGGTCGCGCCGCGCTATTACGCCATCGATCTGCCGTGGATGGAGATAGGGAGACAATTCCCGGCGCAGGTTCTCCTCAGTGAGGGACTCCAGCTTCGAGGCCAGCAGATCGGAGACCTCAACATCCACCTTGCGATACTGTTTAGGCCGTTTTTCTGTGGTGCGAAAGGCCAGCGTATGGTCGATGAACCTCAGGTAGTTGCCCTTGCGGGTCCACAGCAGGTTCGTCAGGTTGCGGTCATCATTATGAATAAGGATGTCGAACACGAAGCGCAGGCGATACTGCTCCCACTGGGGACAGTAACTGTCAAAGGGCAACTTCTGCTCCAGCCGGTCCCGCTCGTTGATGGCGTTCTCGATCCAGTCGGACAGTGCCCCGGCATCCCCCTCTACGTCCGCCAGCACGGCGGTCGGGACCATCTGCAGATCCAGCATGCGATCCAGTTTGTAGGCGGCCACGTCATAGATATAACGATCGGCCTCATTATACTGCCGTGCAATGTACTTGGCCTTGGACTCCATTCCAGGCTGGCTGTCGTGGTATTTGAATACCGCATCGTTGCTTACATCACCGCGTTGCTGCGTCACGCGCTTGGGCTTGGTGACTCCGGTGCCGATATCCCGCACCTCCACGATCGGTGCAGTGCGCATGAATTCCTCGAGGTCCTCATCGTTCATACCGGAGAGGGCATAGGCCAGACTGCGCGGCTCTGCCAGTGGTTGCCGCTGCTCACTGCTGCCAAGGTAGTGGATATAATCCCTGCCGCCCTGGGAAACCAGGGCAGTAGCCAGGCCATTGTAGACGCTCTTCAGCATGCCGCTGTCCAGGCGCAGCACCAGCCCCTCCATCCGCTGGTAGACCTCGCCGCGAACCGGGGTATGGCCGACGACCAGTTGCTTCGCCCCGGCGCGCTTGAGAAAACGCTCGGTATTGAACGACTCCGAATAGGGGTGACAGTAGGCCGTGCCACGGTACCAGAAGGGATTTTCCCGCTGGTTGAACAACAGGGCTTTCTGGGCTTCGAAGACGTTTTTGAGCGGTTCGAACCAGTCGGCCTGCACCTTCGGGTTGGCCGCGGCGAACTCTTCCGCCCGGGCATTGAGAAACCCGAGGTGATCATCGAAGGAGACATGCCAGGGCATGACGCCGGCATCGCGCAAGGCGTCCATGTCCTCGAGGTAGGCGGACAGCTCGCTCTTCAGCCGGCTGTTCAGGTCAGCAATGGTTTCGCCGGCCAGGGGGCCGGATATCCCACCGTGCATATAGACCTTGTCATTGACCTTGAGAATGAAGGGCTGTTCCAGGAGCCATCGTCCCAATTCGCCCTCGCGGGAGTAGGCCTTGCGCAGGGCGAGGAAACCGGAGGGGTACTGGTCTGCAAATCGACTGCGGGCCGCCGCCTCGTCACCCCCGGGATTGAAGCGACGGTACTCTGCGTAGAGTGACTCCCGGTCGGCCCCGCTCTCATCGGCGGCGAATGCGGCAAACTCCTCCCGGGACACATAGTTCAGGGCCCCGGTCATCACCATGACCTCGTGATTACCCAGGACCATATGCACCGCGCCACCCGCCTTTTCAGCCTGCCGGTCGAGCTTCATCATCAGCTGCACCACCGAGCGGGAGCCGGGGCCCCGGTCGATCAGGTCGCCCAGGGAGATGAGGTGTGTGTCACCGCCGCTCCAGTTCAGATCGCCATCCACCACGCCGAGCTCACGCAGCATGGCCACCCAATCGTCGTAGGCACCGTGTACATCGCCGAACGCCACTATCCGGGAATCCGTGCGGACATCGTAATCCGCGGCCAGGGCACTGATGGACAGTGACAGGAAAATCAGGAACGAAACGAATCGAGAGACAGGGCGCATGGGATAGCATCCGGTGTTTTACTGTTGTTCGTGACCTATGATTCTAGCGGCAATACGACAATTTATCACCGCCATCGACCAGCGGTTTCAGTCAACCCAGCCCAGCACATTGCGGATGATCGACCAGCGCGGCTCCCGCGGGCGCGATGCGCCGCCCAGCATCCAGTAATCGTAAAGCGCGTCGATCGTGCCGTCATTGCGCTTGAGGTCGATCCAGTTGCTGATCACTTGCATGGTTTCTATATCTCCCTTGGGCACGGCATAGGCCGCGGGCAGGCGGACATTACTGCGACTGTGGACCACGACATAGCGAGGATAGCGATACGTGTAAGCCGCCCCCTCCTCGGCGGAGAGCAGCAGGGCGTCAGCCTCCTGCCCGGCACCGGTGAAGAATTCCTCGGCCCCACCGAGTTCGACAATGCGCGCCTCCGGCAGCAGCCGCCGCAGCCTGGATGCGAAGTAATGGCTGCTCACCAGCGCGATGGTCAGGTCCTTGCGCGCGAGCAGCGCGTCCGGATCGGCGAACAG
The DNA here is from genome assembly GCA_024640505.1 of Halieaceae bacterium. Lineage (GTDB taxonomy): Bacteria > Pseudomonadota > Gammaproteobacteria > Pseudomonadales > Halieaceae > JARRPM01. The sequence continues at coordinate 28,384 of JAHEEV010000004.1, read as the reverse complement.
TTGCCGTTCATGATCGCGGACGATAAGGGCCAGCCGCAGATCGAGGTAGGGGCGGGAAAAAGACGCCTGGGCATAGCGATCGGGCAGGCTGGCGATGCAGGACATCGCGATATCGATCTGCCCGGAATCCAGCATGGCCCCGAGGGTATCGAACTTGAAGGGCACGAATTCCAGCTCCACCCGAAAATCTTCCGCCAGAATGTGCGCCATCTCCACGTCGAATCCCACCAGGTCACCGCCGTCGGTCAGGAAGCTGCAGGGCAGATTCGCGGGACGGTAGCCGACCTGCAGCACTCCGGTCTCTAGAATATGATCCAGCCTGGCGCCCGCCAGCTTGGCAGGCAGGGCCTCCGGCAGCACGTCCGACACGCGCGCCGGCACCCGCTGCTGCATCAGCTGTATACCGGACAGCACTTCATCGCGCGCCGGGGGGTCCGGTACGAAATGGTGAAAATAAGAGCGCAGACCCAGCACCAGTAACAGCATGGATACCGCACTGATCGCGAGATAGCGAATAATCGCAGCACTGCGCAGCTGCAGCGCGCCGGCGAGAGCCAGGGTGCCGATGACGCTGAGCACGATGATATGCAGTGCGGCGAGCATGGCACCGAAACGACCCACCACGATGCCGGTAACCAGGAACAGCTGGAACATGTCGGTAGGAATCCGCAGGGAATCGAGCAGGTAGGGCACCGCCACGTTGATGCTGCCAAAGAGGCTGAAGAGACCGTTAAACGCAAGGGAGAGACGCTCCGGCCCACTCAGCCCGGTATCGGTGAACCAGGCAGCAAAGAGCACGAAGAGCAGTACCAGTAACTTGCCCAGTGACGGAAAGTTGAAGGAAACCGGCACGATGATGTCTACCGCCGACTCGACCTCGCCGCTCTCGACGCGGTGTCGCCGCAGCAATTCCTTGCAATTCTCCGCGATCTGCGGGAGCACCACAAACTGGTTGCCGGTAGCGAAAGCGGTCACCAGCGCGTCGCGGAAGGTACGCAATACCTCCCGGTAGGAGATGCCACTGACCGCAGCTACCAGACCCGGGAAGATCCAGAAGGTGGTCAGCAGGGCCAGACTGATATAAGTGACCAGGTAGACCTGAACTCTGCCGATCTCCTCGATGGTCATGGTGCCGGCAGCCGCCGCGGCGATAGCGAAGATACCGTAGGGGGTGAGCTGTACGATGGCGGCGTTGATCCGGCTCATGGCTGTCGCCAGGCTGTCGAAGACCGGCAGCACGCCGCTTTTGTCCTCCACCGAAATCAGCGCCACCCCGACCAGTATGCTGAACAACACCACCGCCGGTACGAGATTGTGCGACAGTGAATAGAAAATGTTGGCCGGCAGGTAGAGCTCGAACAGGTCAGGCTGTTCCGTCGAGTGTTCGGAGGAGCTGCTGAAAAAGGAAGCGGTGTCCATCTCCGGGAAAGCCAGGGCAGCCAGGAAAATCAGGGCCAGCGCCAGCCCCCATATCACCAGGAGCACCAGGGTCCCCCGCACGGCCAGGCGACGGGCCTGTTCCATCTGCAGACGGCCGAAGCCGGCGATCAGGGACACTATAATGTAGGGCAGGACCGTGATCTGCAGCAGCTTGATAAAGATATCGCCGAACACCCTGAGCCCGGCTACCATTTCACCGAAAAACAGCCCGGTGACAATACCGGCGATCAGGCCGAGGAAAATTTTTGCGGATAACCCCATAAGCGTTGCGTTCGGCAGTGCAGCAGTAAACAGGCTACATCATACAACGGATGATATTGCCCCTGCTCTCGGCTGCCGGGTGCAAGGCCGGTGGCTATGCTGCCTGGCCTTCGGGTAACATGCAGGCTCCGTCAGGCCTGGCCTGGCTTATCGGGGGAAAGCGCCTTGCTGGAAGCACTGCAACTGGACCGCCGTCTGCAACTGGGCATGGATGAGCTGGGCTTCAGCGAACCCACGGCCGTGCAGGAACAGGCAATGCCACTGGCGCTGGCTGGCTCTGACGTCGTCATCAGTGCCGAAACCGGCAGCGGCAAGACGCTCGCCTATCTGGTCCCGCTGGCGCAGAAAATTCTGACCGGGCAGGCAGGGGCGCAGGCCGGGACCCTGGCCCTGATTCTGGTGCCGACCCGGGAACTGGCCAGGCAGGTACTGAAGCAGAGCCGGGCACTGCTGCGAAAATCCGCGCTGCAGGCCCAGGCGATCACCGGCGGGGCTGATTTCAAGTACCAGCAATCCCTGTTTCGCAAGAACCCCGAGATCATCATTGCCACTCCCGGTCGACTGCTGGAGCACTGCGAACGGGGCAGCGCCGACCTCAGCGCCTTGCAGACCCTCGTGCTGGATGAAGCGGACCGCATGCTGGATATGGGCTTTCGCGAGGATGTCCTGAAAATAAACGGCTACTGCGCCCCCGACCGGCAGCTGCTCATGCTTTCTGCCACTCTCAGGCACCGCGGCCTGGGCGGTGTCGTTCGCGAATTGATGGACGAGCACGAGACGGTCACGGTAGGGGCCGTGAGACAACCTCACAGCAGCATCTTTCACCAGTTGATACTCGCCGACGGCCCTGACCACAAGGACAGGCTGCTACAGGCCCTGCTGGAGAGCGGGGGCTTCAGGCGCGCGCTGGTATTTGCCAACAAGCGCAGGACCGCGGAGCGACTCTCGGGTGCACTCAGGCATGCCGGGCTACGCTGTGGATGCCTCCATGGCGAGTTGACGACCGAGCAGCGCAAACAGGTGATGGTGCAGTTCAGCGATGGGAAAATCGATATTCTGTGTGCCAGCGATGTCGCCGCTCGTGGCCTGGACGTCAGCGACATCGACCTGGTGATCAACTACGACATGCCGCACAGTGGGGATGACTACCTCCATCGCACGGGGCGCACGGGTCGCGCAGGCGCCAGTGGACTGGCCATATCGTTGGTCGGCCCTCCCGAGTGGAACCTTATGATCAGCATCCAGCGCTATCTGAAGCTGGCGTTCGAGCGCCGCAGCCTGCCGGGACTTAAGGCGCGCTACAGCGGACCGAAGAAAACGAAGTCATCCGGCAAGGCCGAGGGCCGCAAGAAAAAACGCAGCAAGTCCGCGCCGCCCAAGCAGAAAACCCGTCAACGCAACCAGAAGAGCCGTGGCAAGCCCCGCAGCGACACCGGCGGGGACAATGATGGGTTTGCGCCTCTCATGAAAAAGAAAGAGTAGCCTCGATGCGCGCTTTCTTCGGCCTGGAACCTGACCAACAGACCCTTCTCGCCATAGCGGACTGGCGCGACCGGCAGTTTAACGCGGTGGGCCGCCCCGTACCCCCGGCCAACTTCCACATCACGCTCGCATTCATCGGCGAGCTGGGCGAGCGGGACATCGAGCAGCTCTGTCTGTCTGTCGATTCGTGGCTGCAACGCTCGCAGCCGCGCGGAGCGGCGCTCACACTGGACCGTACCGGCTACTGGCACAAACCTGGCATATACTGGCTCGGGCCGACACTCTGCCCGCCGGAACTTTCGCACCTGGCGGGCAAACTGGGGATCCTCTCCCATCGGGTAGGTGGCAAGCGCGACCGAAAAACCTTCCAGCCACATATTACGCTGTTTCGCGGCTGCGACCGTGCACCCGCCCCGCCCGCCTCCCCGCCGGACTTTCACTTCTGTTACGACCATTTCACGCTGTTCGAATCACGCCAGGGCCGAACCGGTGTCAGCTATCACCCAATAACGGAGTGGGAAATTGCCGGCCAGTCCGGGTTACTATAGATCGATCATCCTATCCACAAGACACATTGACATGCCCAATCCACTGCTCGAGCAGCACGACCTGCCACCCTTCTCTCGCATCTCTCCCGCCGACGTGGTGCCCGCCATCCGGGAGCTCATCGAACGCAACCAGCGCGCCGTCGACGCACTGCTGGCCGCCCACGACAGCTATGACTGGGACAACCTGCTGCAGCCGCTCGAGGACCTGGAGGATCAGCTGGCCCGGGCCTGGTCCCCCGTTTCCCACCTGCACTCCGTGCTGGACAGTGCGCCGCTGCGCGAGGCGTACCACGGATCCCTGCCCTTACTCTCCGAGTACAGCACCTGGAAGGGGCAACACACGGGGCTCTACGAGGCGTACCGGCAGATTGCAGGCAGCGAGTCCTTTCACGCCCTGGATACCGCCCGACGCAAAGCGATCGAGAACGCCCTGCGCGATTTCCGGCTGGCGGGCGTATCACTCCCGGCGGCTGCGCGGCGACGCTACGGCGAACTGCAGAAGCGGCTGTCGGAACTGGGCAGTCAATTCGGGGAAAATGTACTGGATGCCACCGATGCCTGGACCAGGCAGGTCACGGCAGAGCAACTGGCCGGCCTCCCGGAGACCAACCTCGCCCTCGCTCGCCAGGCGGCAAAGCAGCAGGGGCTGGACGGCTACCTGATCACCCTGGAGTTCCCCTCTTACCACCCGGTCCAGACCTATTGCGACGATCGCGCTCTCAGAGAGGAAGTGTATACGGCCAACTGTACCCGAGCTTCCGGCTATGGCCCCCACGCCGGCCGGTGGGACAACACGGACATTATCTGCGAGACCCTGGACCTGCGCCTGGAGCTGGCAAAACTGCTGGGGTTCGACAACTATGCGGAGTTATCCCTGGCCACCAAAATGGCAGATAGCCCGGCACGCGTCATGGAATTCCTGCAGGAGCTGGGCCGGCAGTCCCGCTTACAGGCCGAGGCCGAGTGGCAGGCCCTGTCGGATTACGCCAGGGAAGAACACGGGTTGCAGGAACTGCAGGCCTGGGATGTCACTTACTACAGCGAGAAACTGCGCCAGAAGCAGTACCAGATTTCCCAGGAGGAGATCCGGCCCTACTTGCCGGTCAGCCGGGTACTACCGGGGCTTTTTCAGGTCGTGGAGCGCCTGTATGGCGTCACGGTCAGGGAGGTCACTGAGTTCGACAGCTACCACCCCGATGCCCGCCTGTTCGAACTGCTGCAGGATGGCGATGTCATCGCCCGCTTCTACCTGGATCTTTACGCGCGACAGCACAAAAAAGGGGGAGCCTGGATGGCTGACTGCCGCACACGCCGGCAGTCCGGCGGACAGCTGCAGATTCCCGTTGCCTACATGGTGTGCAACTTTACACCGCCGGTGGGTGACGCCCCCGCACTCCTGAGTCACGCTGAACTCACTACCCTGTTCCATGAATTCGGCCACGGCCTGCACCACATGCTGACCCGCCAGACGGTGGCCGCCGTATCCGGCATCTCCGGCGTGGCCTGGGACGCGGTGGAGCTACCCAGCCAGTTCATGGAGAACTGGTGCTGGCAGCGGGAGGCATTGGCGTTTATTTCGGGGCACCATGAAACCGGGGAACCGCTGCCAGAGGCGTTGCTGGAACGATTGCTCGCCGCGCGCAATTTCAACGCCGCCATCATGCTGGCCAGACAGCTGGAACTGGCCCTGTTCGACTTCCGACTGCATATGGAATGGGGCACCGGGGCATTCGATTCGGTGCAGGATCTGCTGGACCGGGTGCGAAGTGAGGTGGCCGTCGTTCTTCCCCCTGCGTTCAGCCGCTTCCAGAACAGCTTCAGCCACATCTTCGCGGGTGGCTATGCGGCCGGATATTACAGCTACAAATGGGCCGAGGTGCTGTCAGCGGACGCCTTCTCCCGGTTCGAGGAAGAGGGCATTTTCAATCGGGAGACAGGGGCTGCGTTCCGGGCAAACATCCTTGAAGCCGGTGGCTCAAAGGAGCCGATGGACCTGTTTGTCGCCTTCCGCGGTCGCGAACCGGATACGGGGGCCCTGCTGCGCCACAGCGGCATCGCCGCTTCCGCGCGAACCTGAGTGGTCCACGTCTGACCCGTTTGAAAGTAAAAGAAGGGCCCTCAGGCCATGCGCCAGATCGCGCTGGCCCGCTGGCCCGGTCCCGATGCGACGCAGAGTTCTATCTCACGCAGATCCTCCCCTTCTGAAACCTGCAGCAGTCGCTGCAGCAGGTAGTGGGAGAATTCTTCCACGGTAGCGTTGCTGATGGGCAGAACTTGCGTGTCACTTCGCAGGAACATCATCTCCTCACCGGCAAAAGCAACCCGGTAGTAGGCTCCAGCTTCGTCGATGCTCTGGTGAGGGGAGTCGCCGGCCAGCAGCAGGTACTCGTCCAGGTCATCACAGAGCGCTTTCAGGCGCGACTTGTAGACATTGTAATCTGCAGAGAAACCGTTGGGACCGATGGGCGCAACGATGCGCACTGATACCGAGTAGTTATGGCCGTGCAGACGCTCCCGCTCACTCGACGAAAAGATCGTATAGTGGGCCGCCGAGAACTTGTGGCTCTCCTTGTCGATAAAAAGTGTCGTCAATCGTTCCATGAATACTGTCTTCCTGCCATTTTCCACGCATTGTCATGCCTCAACATACGGAGCGCAACCGATGGTGGATTGCAAGCCAATGCCGGCGCGCACAATAGGCGCCCCGATTTTCGCGGTCAGTCCCGCGGGTAAGCAGTCGTCGTCACCGCATTTGCCTTGACGACCCAGGCAAAATGCCTGAACCTGAACGTCGAAGGTGCTGGCCAGGCACCGTGAAACGGATCATCCATGAAGACAGCAATCATTACCGGTGCGAGTGTCGGCATCGGGCATGCAACCGCCAGAGCTTTCGTCGCTGAAGGTTTTCGCGTGTTCAATCTCTCGCGACGGGAATGCCCGGAGCCCGGGGTGAACAACCTGCCCTGCGACCTCTCTTCCCCTGAATCGATAGATGCTGCCTGTGACGCACTGGCCCCGGATATCGCCGGTTGCACGTCGGTGGCGCTGGTGCACAACGCCAGCCAGATGCTCAAGGACAGCGTGCAGGACTGCGACAGCGACAGTCTACGGCGCGTACTGGAGACCAACGTCGTGGCGATCAACAGCCTCAACCGGCGCTTGCTGTCGTTGCTGCCCCGGTCCTCCAGCGTACTCTACGTGGGTTCCACGTTGTCGGAGAAAGCCGTGCCCGGCTCTTTCAGCTATGTCGTCAGCAAGCATGCCCAACTGGGCATGATGCGCGCCACCTGCCAGGATCTCATGGGTGCCGGTGTGCATACAGCCCTGATCTGCCCGGGCTTTACCGACACCGAGATGCTGCGCACGCATCTCGGGGATGATCCCGAAGTGGAACGCATCATTGCAGGCATGAACAGTTACGACCGCCTGATCCAGCCGGAGGAGATCGGCGAACTGATCCGTTGGGCCCACCACAACCCGGTGATCAACGGCGCGGTGCTGCACGCCAACCTGGGCCAGAAAGAGGCCTGAAGTGTGCCGGTAAGCCTGGTTATATGGGAGCGACGGGAGCGCGTCTTCCTGATTCTATCGGGCATTTTTCTGTGTGCGATGACGCTACTCAACGTTATCGGTATCACTCGTTTTGTCCAGCTCGGACCCATGGCACTGGCTGTGGGCGTGTTGCCCTACCCCCTGACCTTTCTCTGCACCGACCTGGTCTGCGAGCTCTATGGCAAGGCGCGGGCCAATTTTCTGGTGACGGTGGGACTGGGACTGAATTTTTTCATCCTTTTCGTGCTGCTGCTCGGCAACAGCATACCCGCAGTACCCGCCGAAAACATGCCACCCTGGCAGATTCTGCAACTGGCGGCCCCGGTAGCGCTGCCCAACGGGCAGGTGGTGGAGCAGAGCGTGGGATTGTACCAGCTGATCTATGCCACCACGTCCGGTGCGGTGTTTGCCTCCATGCTGGCCTATATCGCCGCCCAGTACTGTGACGTGCAGCTGTTCCACTTCTGGAAACGGGTCACCAAAGGCAGGTACCTGTGGGTGCGCAACAACTTCAGCACCCTGGGCAGCCAGCTGGTGGATTCGGTCATGGTAATCTCAGTGACCTTCGGCGCCGCTTTCCTCCGCGGCGATATGGCGTTCCAGACCTTACTGGTACTGGTCGGCAGCAACTACCTGTTCAAGGCGACCGTGGCGCTGCTGGATACCGGGCCCTTCTACCTGGCCGTACACTACCTGAGGCGCTACCTGCACCTTGCCCCCAATGAAACCGCCGTACCCGGCGGCGAGACCGTACCCTACCGTACCTAGCGTGCCTCCACGAATTTCACCGGGGTCGGGCTTTCCCCCCGGAATTGGCACAGTAACGTTTCCCGCCGCTCCACCAGCAGCTCGCGGTTGCGGTCCTTGACGTGGCCGAAGCCGCGCAACCTGGCCGGCAGGCTGGCCAGCTCGGTAGCGATCGCGTAATTGTGAGCGTCCAGAGGGTCGATCAACTGTTGCAGCAGCTCGCGGTACTCTGCGACGTCCGCGCGTTCCCGCCTGCGTTCAGCGGTATAGCCGAAAACATCCAGTGCAGTGCCGCGCAGAAAACGCAGGCCGGCGAGCAGGGTGAAAGCCTTTGCCATCCACGGGCCGAATTCCCGCTTGATCGGATGTCCCGTCTGCGGGTCACGCTTGCTGAACAGGGGCGGGGCCAGATTGAAACGCAGCTCGAAATCTCCCTCAAACTGCTTCTCCAGTTGGCGTTGGAACTCCCCCTCGGTGTAGAGCCTCGCCACCTCGTACTCGTCCTTGCAGGCCATTAATTTGTAGAGGTTGCGAGCAACCGCCATGGTCAGTGATTCCCCTGCCTCGGGCGTCGGGTCGGCGCGGCGAACCCTTGCCACGGTATCCCGGTAGGTCTGCGCATACGCCGCATTCTGGTAGGCGACCAGACGGTGCTCCCGGTCGGCGATGACCTCGTCGAGGCCGGGGGCTGCTGCCGGTTCGCGATCCAGGCCGGCTACCTGCAACACCCTCTCCGGCTGGTGAGCCAGACGCCGGCCCCACAGGAAAGCCTGCCTGTTGAACTCGACGGCAACACCGTTGAGATCTATCGCCGCTTCCAAAGCGGCCGCCGATACCGGCACCAGACCCTGCTGCCAGGCGTAACCCAGAAGAAACAGGTTGCCCGCTATGGAATCACCCAGCAGCGCTGTGGCCACGGCGGTCGAGTCGATAAAATAGGCGCCCTCTTCACCCACTTCGTCAAGAATCTTCCTCTTCATGGACGCGGTGGGAAACCGGGCATCCGGATCCAGCACGAAGGCAGCGGTGGGTACCTCTGCCTCATTGACCACGGACTGGGTACGCCCCCGGGCGACCTTTCCCATCGCCTCATAGGTCGTCGTAACCACGAGGTCGCAACCCAGCAGCAGATCGGCCTCCCCGGCGGGAATTCGCACCGCCTTGATATCCTCCTGGTTCTCACTGACCCGCACGTGACTGACCACGGCACCGAATTTCTGCGCCAGCCCGGTCTGGTTCATGGTCGCACAGCCCTTGCCTTCGATGTGAGCGGCCATGGCCACCAGGGCAGTAATAGTCAACACTCCCGTGCCACCGACGCCGGTCACCACGGTATTCCAGGGCCGCTCGAGAGAGGGAAGCTGCGGCTCCGGCAGTGGATCGAACCGGACAGGGATGTCTCCGAGCCCGCCCGACGGTTTTTTCAACCGTCCACCCAGTACGGTGACAAAGCTGGGGCAGAAGCCGCTGGCACAGCTGTAGTCCTTGTTGCAGGCGCTCTGGTCGATCTGGCGCTTGCGACCCAGATCGGTCTGTTTGGGCAGCACCGACAGGCAATTTGACTTCACACTGCAGTCCCCGCACCCCTCGCAGACGGCAGCGTTGATGAACAGGCGCTTGGCCGGGTCCTCCAATGTCCCCTTTTTGCGGCGACGGCGCTTTTCCGCCGCACAGGTCTGCTCATAGACGATGACGGAGGTGCCCTGATATTCGCGCAGCTCGCGCTGCAATTGATCCATCTCGTCGCGATGATGCAGGCTGTAGCCGGGAATACCGTGGAACTGACCGCGCCATTTGCCCGGTTCATCACTCACCAGGGCGATACGCCTGACCCCTTCACCACGCACCTGGTAGATCAGGTCTTCCACCCGCAGGGTGCCATCGATGGGCTGCCCCCCGGTCATGGCCACGGCATCGTTATAGAGTATCTTGTAGGTGATATTGACCCCGGCAGAGACCGCCGCGCGGATCGCCAGGATCCCGGAGTGAAAATAGGTTCCATCCCCGAGATTCTGGAATACATGGGCGGTGTCCGTGAAGGGGGCCTGGCCGATCCAGGTTGCACCCTCCCCGCCCATCTGGGTGAAGGTATGCGTATCCCGGTCCGGCATCCAGGTGGCCATGTAGTGACAGCCGATACCACCCAGGGCATGGCTGCCCTCCGGCACCCGGGTCGAGGTGTTATGGGGACAGCCGGAGCAGAAGTGGGGCACCCGCTCGATGATATCGCGGGGGGTGGCCAGGGAAGCCTCTTTCTGTTCGATCCACGTAATGCGCTCATCCATAATGTCGGAGCGGAAGAAGCGCCGGATACGACTGGCAATAGCCAGGGCCACGATGGCGGGCGTCAGCTCGGCCAGGTTGGGCAACAGGTCGCGACCCGCTTCGTCGAACTCGCCGATGACCCGCGGCCGCGCCGCCACCGGGTAGTTGTAAAGCTGGCCGGTAAGCTGATCCTCGATAATCGAGCGCTTTTCCTCGACCACCAGAATCTCCTCCAAGCCCTCGGCAAAGTCGTGGGTAGCCCTCGGCTCGAGCGGCCAGGGCATGCCCACCTTGTAAACGCGCAGGCCGATCTGGGCTGCCGCGGCATCGTCGATGCCCATGTCCTCCAGCGCCTGCATCACGTCCAGATAGGCCTTGCCCGAAGTGATGATGCCGAAACGTGCGTTGGGACTGTCCACCACAATTCTGTTCAGGCCATTGACCCGCGCAAACTCCCGGGCGGCGTAGATTTTGTACTTGTTGAGTCGTAACTCCTGTTCCAGCGGCTTGTCCGGCCAGCGGGCGTGAACGCCATCGGCAGGCAGCTCGAAGTCCTCCGGAGTGACGATCTCAATGCGATTGGGGTCGATATCGGCCGAGATGGCGGAATCCATATTCTCGGTGATCGCCTTCAGCGCCACCCAGCAACCGCTGTAGCGGGACAGTTCCCAACCATAGACCCCCAGGTCCAGCACCTCCTGCACGTTTGCCGGGCTGAGCACCGGTACCGAGGCGCCGATAAACATGTGCTCGGACTGGTGCGGAAGGGTGGAGGACTTGCAGGCGTGGTCATCACCCGCGACCGCCAATACGCCCCCGTAGCGGGAGGTACCAAAGGCATTGGCGTGCTTGATCACATCCATGCTGCGGTCCACGCCTGGGCCCTTGCCATACCACATGCCGAAGACGCCGTCGTACCTGGCCCCCGCGAACAGGTTGGTCTGCTGGCTCCCCCACACGGCGGTCGCGGCGAGGTCCTCGTTCACCCCGGGCTGAAAGTGGACATTGTGCCGCTCCAGCCAGGGGCGGGCCTTCCACATAGCCTGATCCACCCCGCCCAGGGGCGAACCCCGGTAGCCGGAGATGAAAGCCGCCGTGTTCAACCCGCGTTGCTGGTCGCGCTGGTGCTGCAACATCGGCAGTCGCACCAGGGCCTCGATGCCGGTCATATAGGCCCGCGCCCGGTCCAGGGCGTACTTGTCATCCAGTGAAACTTTACGGATTGATCGGGAGTGTTCTGAGCCCATAGTCGCCACCTCGGGAATGATCTGCCCAGTATCGCGCATGCGAAGAGAATTTTTTATTTCATTTTATCGCAGCATACGCTTAACTATGCATAATATATCCAAAATATGCATTTATAGAGGTTATTTTGACCCTTTCTCTGGCAAAACAGGACATCGAAATCCTGAAACTGATGCAGGAGGACGCCACGGTCAGCACGGCGGCCATCGCCGAGCGCATCAATCTCTCCCAGTCACCCTGCTGGCGCCGCATCAACCGACTGCAGCAGGCGGGACTGATCCGGCGACAGGTGGCCCTGCTGGACCGGGCCGGTCTGGGTATGGAGGTCGTGGTCTTCGCCACCATCAACCTGACCTCTACCGGCCGTCAGAACCTGCTCGAATTCGAACGGGAGATCGAGCGCCACCCGGAGGTCATGGAGTGCTACACCATGACCGGTATCTGGGACTACATGCTCAAAATCGTCACCCGGGACATCCGGCACTATGAGGAATTCGTGCGCAATACCCTGACTGCCAGTCCGTCGATCCGTGAGTTACACTCACACATGGCGGTCACCGAGATCAAGAACACCACCGAACTGCCGCTGGATACCCAGTTGTAGTAGCGTAAACGCGACAGACTGATGCTGAAGAGCAAACTGCCCCGCGTGGGCACCACCATATTTACGCACATGTCTGCCCTGGCGGCCGACTGTGGCGCACTGAATCTGTCGCAGGGCTTTCCCGACTTCGATGCACCCGCAGCCCTGCGCGAAGCCCTGGGCCGGCACGCCATGGCCGGGCACAACCAGTATGCTCCCATGGCGGGGGTTCTGGATTTGCGCGAGCAGATTGCTGCGCACTGTGACCGCTATCGACAGGTGAGCTGTGATCCCGAGACCGAGATCACCGTGGTACCGGGCGCCACCGAAGGGATCTTCTGTGCGGTCATGGCCACTGTGCACCCGGGGGACGAGGTTCTCGTATTCGACCCCTGCTATGACAGTTACGAGCCGGCCATTGAACTGGCGGGCGGGCGCGCCATCCATATTCCGATGACCGCCGGTAATTTCGGCATCGACTGGGAACGGGTGGAATCGGGCATCACCCCGCGCACCCGACTGGTGATGATCAATTCGCCTCACAACCCCAGCGGCAGCATTCTCGCACAGGAGGATCTTCATCGCCTGGAGGACCTGGCTGAGCGGCACGACCTGCTGGTCATCAGCGATGAGGTGTATGAGCACCTGGTGTTCGACGGCCGGCAGCACCACAGCGTACTGCAATTCCCGGCACTTCGGGCACGCAGTTTTGCCCTGTTCTCCTTCGGCAAGACCTTCAGTGTCACGGGCTGGAAGACCGGCTTCTGCATCGCGCCCCCCGCCCTGACAGCCGAACTGCGCAAAGTGCACCAGTTCGTCTCATTCGTTGCCGTCACCCCGGTGCAACTGGCGCTGGCCGATTTCATGCGCGAACAGCCGGACTATCCCGCCACACTGGCCGGTTACTACCAGGCCAAGCGGGACCTGTTCTGCGGGGCCCTGCGTAATTCGCGCTTCGAGGTACGCCCCAGCGCCGGCACCTATTTCCAGTTGCTCGATTACAGCGCTTTCGACAGCACGCCAGACAAGGAACTGTGCGAGCGCTGGACCCGTGAACGGGGCATCGCCTCGATTCCGGTCTCTGTCTTTTACCGTGACCCGCCACCGCAGTCCTACCTGCGCTTCTGCTTCGCCAAGAGCGACGAGGTCTTATTGCAGGCGGCGGAGGTGCTGTGCGCGATCTGAGTGTCAGCCTGATCCAGTGCCAGTTGGCCTGGGAGCGCCCCGATGACAATAGGGATCAACTGGGCACACTCCTCGCCCGTTGCCAGAAACCCTGCGATCTCATCGTGCTGCCGGAAATGTTCACTACCGGATTTTCCATGAACGCCCTGGCGAATGCAGAGCCGCCCGGCGGCCCCACCGAGCAATGGCTGCAGGCGAGAGCCCGGGAACTGGATTGCGCAATCACCGGCAGCATAGCCGTACATGCCGAGGGTGGTGTCTACAACCGCATGCTGTTCGCCACCCCGGAGGGGGTGCAGCACTACGATAAACGCCACCTCTTCCGCATGGCCGGAGAGCACAAACGCTACCAGCCCGGCACAGAGCGGGTGATCGTGGCGTGGCGCGACTGGCGCATCAACCTGCAGGTCTGTTACGACCTGCGCTTTCCGGTATTCTGCCGCAATCGCGAGGACTATGACCTGATGCTGTTCGTCGCCAACTGGCCCGCGAAGCGACGCCTGCACTGGCGCCAGCTGCTGATCGCCCGCGCCATCGAGAACCAGGCCTGCGTGATCGGGGTCAACCGCGTGGGCAGTGATGCCAACGGTCTCACCTACAGCGGTGACAGCCTGGCTGTCGCCGGGGACGGGGAGGTCCTGCTGGACCTGGAGAGCCGCGAGGAGACCGCCCGGGTCATCCTGGATGGAGCGGCGCTGGAAACCTATCGGGAATCATTCCCCTGCCACCTGGATGCGGATGATTTCACCCTTTGACAACACCGGAACAAAAAAAGGGGCGGCACCCTTGCGGGCCCGCCCCTTCTGCTTTGCGTGATCCGCTGCGGATTTATTCCGTGTACTCTACCTCGAGGGTAGCCATAACACGGCGGTTCTCCGCACGACCTTCGGCCGTATCATTGCTGGCCACGGGCTGGGTCTCACCGAAGCCCACCGCCGTCAGGCGCTGAGGTGCGATGCCATGCTCATTGACCAGCAGGTCGACCACGGCCTGCGCCCGGCGCTGGGAGAGGCTCATGTTGTAGTCATCGGGGCCTACACTGTCGGTGTGTCCCTCGATGTCGACGTAGACATCCTCAAAACGCTTCAGGAACGCGGCCAGCTCAGCCAGGTCGCTGAAGTACCGCTCCTGCACGACCGAGGAATCGAAGCCGAAATTAACCATCAGCTTGATGGATGCCACCTCGGCCACGGGCAGCGGGCACCCGGTGGAGTCGACACGGGTACCGGCAGGCGTGTTCGGGCACTGGTCCAGGTCGTCGGTGACGCCGTCACCATCTGAATCCAGGGGAGCCACGACGGGTACCGGCTCAGGATCAACGCGGCCGAGATAGTAGTTCAGGCCGGCCGAAAGGATCGAATCCTTGTAGTCCTCGTCAAGGCTATAGAGCAGGCGCCACTCGAAACGGGCACCCAGGCGCTTGGTGAGCATCCAGCGAACACCCAGTCCGCCGTTGATAGTGGTTTCTACCGTATCGGCGAAATCTGCGTCGTAATCAATCTCGCCAGCGCCGAGAACGGCATAGGGGCGGATACGCATACCCTTGCCGATGTAGCTGCCACCGTAAGCCAGCATGCTCAGCTGCCAGGTCGTGACATCGACGTCGAACTCACCATTGTCCGTACCGCCATCGCCATCGGCGTAGAAAATCTCTGCGGCCCACGTATCGTTGAAGGCCCATTCCAGGCTGACCCAGGGCAGATCCGGGTCGTTGAGATCCCGATCACCATCGGTATAGAGGTGAGTCATCCCCAGGTTCAGGGTGATCGGCAGTTCCGCCGACGCATGAAAACTCGTCAGGGAAACGAGTCCTGCTACCACCAGTGCGAGCAATTGCTTTTTCATTGCGATCTCCATTTAGCAATCTTGTTTTTTCCAGCGCGCGATCATACCACTAACGAGCGGGAATGACACACGATCCACGCGGCCAATGTTTGGCAATTTTTGTGCACAAAAACCACCCGTTACCAGGCCAGCGCCTGCTTTACGAAGGGTATCGAGAGGGCGCGCTGCTCCGCCAGCGAGGCGCTGTCCAGCCTGTCCAGCAAGGACAGCAGCTCCGTGATACTACGTGGCGCCCGATGGACGATGTAGGCAGCCACCTCCGGCGTCAGCTCCAGGCCGCGACGTCCCGCCCGAAAGCGCAGTATCTCCGCCCTATCCTCGTCAGTGGCCCGGGCCAACTGGAATACGACGCCCCAGGCCAGGCGGGAGCGCAGGTCCGCCAGACCCACCTGCAGGGCGCGCGGCGCTGCATCGGCAGCTATCAGCAGGGCGCAATCCTGCGCACGGGCGCGGTTGTAGAAATCAAACAGCGCGACCTCCCACTCACGGTCGCCCAGCACCGCCTGCAGGTCGTCCAGGCAGACGATATCCATGGACTCCACCCCCTGGAGGATCTCTTCGGGAGCAAAGCCGGCAAGTTCTGCCAGCGGCAGGTACAGCGCCCCACCCCCCGCCAGGTGGCAGCTCCCCTGTAACAGGTGCGACTTCCCACTGCCGGAAGCACCATGGAGAAAAACCACCGGCTCTCCACCGGGCTGTAGCTGGGAACGCAGCGCATTAAGCAATGACCGGTTGGCGGGCAGAACCAGGAAATTGTCGAGGGTCGTCTCTTCACGTAACTGCACGGGCAGCGTCAGCTGCTTCTGTCGCTGCCCGCCAGAGCCCACGTTCAATCTCCGCTGTAAATGTGACTGGCGCGGTAGTGCGCCACGGCGTGGCGGATGAACACCATGATGACCGCCGCCACCGGCAGCGCAAGGACCACGCCGACGAATCCGGCCAACTGGCCCCCGGCCATCAGGGCAAAAATAACGGCCACGGGGTGCAGCCCGATCCGGTCGCCCACCAGAACCGGGGTCAATACCATGCTCTCGATCGCCTGGCCTACCCCGAACACCAGGGCCACCCACAAAAGTACACTCCACTCCTGGAACTGCGCGTAGGCAACGACACTGGAGACCAGGATACCGACCGTGAAACCGAGATAGGGGACAATGCTGGCGAGACCGGCGATGAGACCGAGCAACAGGGCGAGCTGCACCCCGATGAGCCACAGGCCCACACCATAGATCACGCCCAGGGCGGACATCACGATGAACTGCCCGCGCAGGAATGCGCCGACCACCTCGTCTGCCTCACCGACCATGTAGGACATTCTGTCCTGCCATGCCACGGGGAACATGTTCAGGGTCCTGTCGACCAGGATGTCCCAGTCGCGCATCAGGTAGAACGCCACGATAGGCACCAGCGCCAGGTTTGCCAGCCCCAGCAGCAGATGAAATCCGGAGCCGGTGATCTGACCCAGCGCCTTCGCGGTGACCTTGCCCAGCGACTGCCAGTTATCGGCCAACTGCCCGGACCAGTCGACGGCGGGCAGTTTACTCGCCGGCAGGCTGAGCCTCTGCTGCAACCATGGCACGGCCTCCTGGGTCAGCCACTGGTAAAACTGGGGCACCTTCCTGACCAACAGATCCAGCTGATCCAGCAGCAGCGGCACAAGAAACACCATGGCCGCGATAACCAGGGCGGTGAACAACAAAAATACGATGACCACGCCCACCGTCCGGTTGACACGATGGCGCTCCAGGCTATCGACCAGGGGATCACCCAGGTAACCGATCAGGCCACCCAGCACAAAAGGCAGCAAAATAGGCTGAAGAAAATAGAGTAGCGCCGCCACCCCTGCGATCACCGCCACGGCGATGGGCCATCGGTTCACGGAAACGGACTCCAGGGGACTGTCGGGCTCTAGCTCTGCCACTGGTAACTCAATACTATCCCTGAATCAGGGTCTGGCAGCGGTTTAAACCGGCGATTGAGTTCGATAATGCGCGCCAGCTGCGACGCGTCTGCAGCGGCATGCAGCCGCAACTGTATGCGGTCTCCCTCGATGTACTCGATGTTGGCGTGCTCCACCAGCTCCAGTCCCTCGAGCCACGCGACGATACCCGCGTAGTCCGCGTAGCGCTCAACCCCGGTCACCGTCATCAGGACTCCGGTACCACCACCGGCGTTTGAGGCGACCGCGTAACGCGCGGACATCGACTCCGCCACCAGGGAAGCGCCAGAGCGGGCAAATGCCTGGGTGGTTGGCGTGGTGAACGCCCGGTCAATGCGCTCGCCACCCTCCAGGTAGCTCCAGTCTCCGCTCCAGCTGCCAGAGGATAATCCCGCCAGCCTTCCAGCCAGCACATCCTGAACACCGTAACGCTCCGAGGCGGACCGCAGGGCAGAGGCATTGAGCCCCCAGGCCTGCTCGGCGGTAATGGCCGCTGCGTCGGCGAGGTCGTGCAGTGGTAGCTGCACCGGTACGCCACGGCGCCCGAACTCGGCCAACAACTGTTCCACCAGCTCGGGTGAACTGTCCCGGTCGACGAACTGGCGCGCGCCCTGCTCCTCAACCACCAGCCAGACCAGGACCCGCGGGCGATTGGCCGTCCACAGGGGTTCGCCCGCCCGGACGAGAAGATCGCCAACAAAGCGGTCATCAAACTCGAAACGGGCAAACAGTTCATCCGCCTCCTTGCCGCGACGATAGGCGTATTGCAATACCTGGCTACGGGCTTCCCCGAGGGCTCCCTTGACCACCGGGTTTCGTAATATCGCTTCGCTTCCTGACACCTTTACCATCACATCGGCCAACGCGTCGCGGGCAGCGCTGGCCAGCGACGTCGAGGACTGGTCGGCGACCGCCACCTCAGCCCAGTAGAGGTCCTCTACCACGTCGGCGCGAACAGACACAGACAGCGCCAGGAGCCATGCGCAAGCCAGCGACCGCACCAGCAGCTTGATCAAATTTCTCTCCCTTTCTCATCCTTCCTTGAGCGGCTGCTATTGTAGCAGCACTGACCGCTCCCCGGCACAGGGGATTCTGCCCCGCCTCCGCCGACTGCCACCCGCAATTAACGAATCCTGTGAATAATGCGTGAATGGGGCCCTGCGCCGTTTACAGGAGTGCGCTGACGGGTCAGGCGAGCTAAAATACGCCGTTCCGCCGCCATTCCCTGAACCTCAGCCGGACACCCTTTTCCATGAGCAACGACAACGGGCAAACCTCTCTCAGCTACAAGGACGCCGGCGTCAACATCGACGCGGGCAACGCCCTGGTGGAGCGCATCAAGGGGGTTGCCCGGCGCAGCGCACGACCCGAGGTCCTGGGCGGACTGGGGGGCTTCGGGGCCCTGTGCCAGATTCCTGCCGGCTACCGCGAGCCGGTACTGGTAGCCGGCACGGACGGTGTGGGGACGAAGCTTCGACTGGCCATGGACCTGGGCATCCACGACAGCATCGGTATCGACCTGGTAGCCATGTGCGTCAACGATCTGGTGGTCGCGGGCGCAGAGCCCCTGTTTTTTCTCGACTACTACGCGACGGGCGCGCTCAATGTGGATACGGCAGCCGACGTCGTCGAAGGCATAGGCAGAGGCTGTGAACTCGCCGGATGCGCCCTCGTTGGCGGTGAAACGGCGGAGATGCCCGGCATGTATGAGGGCGAGGACTATGACCTCGCGGGCTTCTGTGTGGGCGTGGTCGAAAAGTCCGCGATCATCGACGGCAGCGGCGTGGAGCAGGGTGACATTCTGCTTGGGCTCGCCAGCAGCGGGCCCCATTCCAACGGCTACTCCCTGATCAGACGTATTCTCGAGGTGAGCGGCGCCGACCTGCACCAGACACTCGGCGACAGCACCCTCGGTGCGGCGCTGCTCGAACCCACCACTATTTATGTCAAGGCTTTGCTGGCGCTGTTCCGGGACGTACAGGTAAAAGCCCTCTCCCACATTACCGGCGGCGGCTTGCTGGAAAACCTGCCGCGGGTGCTGCCGGAGCATTGCAATGCCGCCATCGACACGAACAGCTGGCAGTGGCCGGAAATATTCAGCTGGTTGCAACAACAGGGCAACGTCGACACCCGGGAAATGTACCGCACCTTCAATTGTGGCGTGGGCATGGTCATCTGCGTCGCCCCGGGGGACCGGGAAGCCGCGTTGCAATGCCTCAGCCAGAGCGGTCACCACGCCTGGGAGATCGGCCGCATCACAGCCGGCGAGAACCGGGTCGAACTCTTATCGTGATCGATCATCCCAAAGCACGCCTGGCGATACTGATCTCTGGCCGCGGTTCCAACCTGCAGGTATTCATCGACGCCTGTGCCAGCGGCGAACTGGAGGCCGACATCGCCCTGGTTGTCAGCAACAAGCCCGACGCGGCGGGTCTGCAGCGTGCGACCCGGGCCGGCCTCGCCACCGGGTGTATCGATCACCGGGACTACGCGACGCGGGAGGAGTTCGACCAGGCACTGGTGGACGCCCTGCTGCCCCTGCAACCGGACCTGGTCATACTGGCAGGCTTCATGCGCATCCTCACGCCGGTCTTCATTCGACCTTTCTACGGCAGACTGTTGAACATTCACCCTTCATTGCTGCCCAAGTATCCGGGCCTGAACACCCATCAGCGCGCCCTGGATGCAGGCGACGGCGAGGCGGGCGTAACCGTGCACTTCGTCACCCTGGAACTGGATGGCGGCCCACCTGTCATACAGGCACGGGTATCCGTGGTAGCCGGGGATACCGCGGAAAGCCTGGCCGAGCGGGTCATCAACAGGGAACACATAATCTACCCCATCGCTGCACGCTGGCATCTGCAGGGGCGGCTGAAATTGAAGGATGAAGGAGCTTATCTTGATGGCGATCCGATCCCTCCTACGGGAATACAGTACCATGAGAACCTTGCTTAACAGCCTTCCGGCGGTGGCCAGCGCCGCAATCCTGGCATCTGCTGCTGTGACACCGGTCCTGGCCGAAGAGGTCACCGAGCTCAAGCCCTATACTGCCCAGTACCAGACCAGTGCCCGGGGTATGAAACTGGACCTTACCCGCAACCTGAAGCGCGGCCCGGACAACACCTACACGCTCACCAATGGAGGGAAGATACTGGTCGTCGGATTTCACGAGGTCAGCGTGTTCAGGCTCGACGGAAGCCGGGTGGTGCCCAAATCCTATGTTTACCAGGGCACCGGTCTGATCAATCGCCGCCGGGAGGTACACTTCACACCGGGCTCCGATACCATTCGCAGCCTCTACAAGGACCAATGGTACGAGCTGCCCTACACCGACAAAACGCTGGACCGCATGAGTCAGCAGGAACAACTCCGGCTCACCCTGTTGAACGACCCGACGCCGAAAGAGGACATCACTATCCGGGTGGCTGACGCAAGGCGCGTCAAGGACTACCGCCTGGTTTACGTGGGAGAGGAAACTATCACGACACCGGCGGGATCGGTATCGGCCCTGCATTTCGAGCGCCTGCACGACGACCCCGACCGGGAGTCAGACATCTGGGTGGCACCGGCCTGGGATTACCTCATGGTGAAAACCATCCACATCGAGGACGGCAAACCGGTGGAGGTCCTGCTGACCGGCGGCACCCTGGACGGCGAGCCGATCTCGGGTGACTAGCGGGCTCAGGCCTTGGGCAGCGTCACCCCCCGCTGGCCCTGGTATTTGCCGCCACGGTCCTTGTAGCTGACCTCACACACCTCGTCCGATTCGAAGAACAGCATCTGCGCGACGCCCTCGTTGGCATAGATCTTCGCGGGCAGCGTCGTCGTATTGGAAAACTCCAGGGTGACGTGCCCCTCCCACTCGGGTTCCAGCGGGGTGACGTTGACGATGATCCCGCAGCGTGCATAGGTGGATTTGCCCAGGCAGATGGTCAGGACGTTGCGCGGAATACGAAAATACTCCACGGTGCTGGCCAGGGCGAAGGAGTTGGGTGGAATGACGCAGACGTCGCCCACGACATCCACAAAACTGCCCTCATCGAAGCCCTTGGGGTCGACAGTAGCCGAGTTGATATTGGTGAACACCTTGAACTCGTTGGAACAGCGCACGTCGTAGCCATAGCTGGAGGTGCCATAGGAAATCAGGCGCTCCCCGCCGTTGGCCCGGACCTGGCCCGACTCGAAGGGCTCGATCATGCCATGCTCCTGCGCCATCCTGCGAATCCATTTGTCAGCCTTGATACTCACCGGACCTCCCGTCAGTCGTCGGAAATTCTGATTTCGGGAAACTGGCGCACGGCACCGTCTCCCCTTGCTTCCAGCGCAGCCTGCAGACCACGGGCAGCCTCCATGTAAAGAGCGGCCACCGGAGAATCCGGCTCTGCGACCACGGTAGGCCTGCCCCCATCGGTCTGCTCCCGGATCGACAGTGCCAGGGGCAGACTGGCGAGGAGCGGCACGCCGTATTCCCGGGCAATGCGCTCCCCGCCGTGTTCACCAAATATATGTTCCTGGTGGCCGCATTGGCTGCAGATGTGCACCGCCATATTTTCCACCACCCCGAGAATGGGTACATCCACCTTGCGAAACATCTCGATACCCTTCTGGGCATCCAGCAGGGCGATGTCCTGGGGTGTGGTGACGATGACAGCCCCGGATACGCTGGCCTTCTGCGTCAGCGTCAGCTGGATATCACCGGTTCCGGGCGGCATGTCGATCACCAGGTAGTCCAGTTCGCCCCAAAGAGTCTGCTCCAGCATCTGGGCCAGGGCGCCACCGGCCATGGGCCCGCGCCAGACCATCGGGGTGCGCTCGTTGACCAGGTACCCCATGGACATGGTCTTCAATCCGTGAGCCTCCAGGGGAAGCAGGTACTCCCCGCCCTGCTGCTCGGGACGCACACCTTCCGCAATGCCCAGCATGAGTTGCTGGCTGGGCCCGTAGATGTCAGCGTCGAGCAAGCCCACGCGGCTGCCGAGGGCTCGCAGTGCCAGCGCCAGATTGACCGCAGTCGTGGACTTCCCTACACCGCCCTTGCCTGATGCGACGGCGATGATGTGTTTGATCGCGTTCATGGAGGGTCCCGTCGATGAACTGGTGACGCGCCGCGCTGGCCGCGTCGGGATGCGTAGTATAAGTACATGCCGCCCGCACAACAACGGCGGTGTCGGGCGGCGTTCCGCGGATGAAAAGCCACGGTAAAACCGCTATAGTAGCGCCCCTTTTTTGCTTTCGGATTCCACATCGTCATGGCCGCCACAACCCCGCGCAAAATCCTGGTCACGAGCGCCCTGCCCTACGCCAACGGGTCACTGCACCTCGGGCACCTGCTGGAGCAGGTACAGACGGATATCTGGGTGCGCTTCCAGAAATCCCGCGGCCACGACTGCATCTATGTCTGTGCCGACGACGCCCACGGTACCGCCATCATGCTGACGGCGGAGAAACTGGGTATCACGCCGGAGGAGCAGATCGCCGCGATGCATCGGGAGCACGAACACGACAGTGCGGGCTTTCTGGTCGGGTTCGACAACTTCCATACGACCCACTCCGAGGAAAACCGCTACTGGTGCGAGACCATCTACCAGCGCCTCAAGGACAACGACCACATCGCAGCCCGCGACATCACCCAGGCATTCGACCCGGAAAAAGAGCTGTTCCTGGCCGACCGGTTCATCAAGGGTACCTGTCCACGCTGCAAGACCCCGGACCAGTATGGCGACAACTGCGAGGCCTGCGGCGCGACCTACAGTCCCGCCGACCTGATTGATCCGGTATCGGCCATCTCCGGCGCCACGCCCATCGAAAAGGAATCCCGACACTTTTTTTTCCGGCTGCCCGAACTCGCGGGTATGCTCGCTGCTTGGCTGGATTCGGGGACCCTGCAGCCCCAGGTCGCCAACAAGTTGCGGGAGTGGACGGAAGCGGGCCTTCAGGAGTGGGACATCAGCCGGGACGCACCCTACTTCGGGTTCGAGATCCCCGGTGAGCCCGGCAAGTACTTCTATGTCTGGCTGGACGCGCCCATCGGCTACATCGCCAGCTTCCAGCACTATTGCGAGCGCACCGGCCACGATTTTGACAGCTTCTGGCAGGAAGGCGCGGACACGGAGCTGTACCACTTCATCGGCAAGGACATCATCAATTTCCATGGGTTGTTCTGGCCCGCCATGCTCCATTCCGCCGGCCTGCGCACCCCCAGTGCCATCTTTGCCCACGGCTTCCTCACCGTGAACGGCACCAAGATGTCCAAGAGCCGCGGCACTTTCATCAAGGCCAGCACGTACCTGGAACACCTGGATGCGGAATACCTGCGCTACTACTTCGCCGCCAAACTGGGGGCATCGGTAGACGATATCGACCTGAACCTCGAGGACTTCGTCCAGCGGGTCAATTCCGACGTGGTGGGCAAGATCGTCAACATCGCCAGTCGCTGTGCCGGCTTCCTCAGCAAGGGCCACGACAACCGTCTCAGCGCCGGGTGCGCCGAAGAGGAACTGCTGGCCGGGTTCCTGGATCGGGGCGACCTCATTGCAGAACACTACGAACAGCGTGAATTCAACAAGGCAATCCGGGAAATCGTGGCCCTGGCGGATCGCGCCAACCAGTATATCGATGAGAAGAAACCCTGGGTGCTGGCAAAGCAGGAGGGCACCGGGAGCCAGGTGCACGACGTTTGCAGCGTGGGCATCAACCTGTTCCGTATACTGATGACCTATCTGAAGCCGGTCCTGCCGGCAATGGCTGAAAAAGCGGAGGCATTCCTGGGCTGTTCGCTGGACTGGTGCGCACTCGACGGACCACTGATCGACCATCAACTGGCCCGGTTCAAGCCGCTGCTCACCCGCATTGATCCCAAACAGGTGGAAGCCATGGTGGAGGCAAGCAGGGAGCCCGAGCCGCCGGCTGCCGCGATCACTGCCCCAGCGGAAGTCCCGGAGCAGGACATGATAAAATTTGAGGACTTTGCCAGGATCGACCTGCGCGTGGCCGAGATCGTGGCCGCGGAGCATGTGGAGGGCGCCGACAAGCTGTTGCGCCTGACGCTGGGACTGGGAGAGCTCGGCCAGAGACAGGTTTTCGCCGGTATCAAATCCGCCTACCAACCGGAACAGCTGGTGGGCAGGCTGACGGTGATGGTGGCCAACCTGGCACCGCGCAAGATGCGTTTCGGGGTCTCGGAGGGCATGGTGCTCGCGGCCGGTCCCGGCGGTGAAGAGCTGTACCTGCTGGAACCCCACGACGGTGCCAGGCCCGGAATGCAGGTAAAGTAGCGAGCAGCAGCCCCGGGCAGGCGGAAACTACAGACCATTAGTCTGCAAATACGGACTGTTTTCACCCGCAGTAACGGCTAAAATGTCACCCTTGACGCACGCCTGCGCAGAAGTGCAGGAACGCAGGGTTTTATCGGGATCACCACCATGTTGGCAGATTATTCCATCCTGTTGATCAGCGCGATTCTGGTTAACAACTTTGTTCTGGTGCAGTTCCTGGGACTGTGCCCGTTCATGGGGGTCTCCAACAAACTCGAGACCGCCATGGGTATGTCCATGGCGACCACCTTCGTGTTGACGCTCGCCTCGGCCTGCAGCAACCTGACCTATCACTTCCTCCTCGAGCCTCTGGGCCTGGAGTACCTGAAGACTATCTCCTTCATTCTGGTCATAGCCGTCGTGGTGCAGTTCACGGAAATGGTAGTCCGCAAGAGCAGCCCCTTACTCTACCGCGTCCTGGGGGTCTACCTGCCCCTGATCACCACCAATTGCGCGGTGCTCGGAGTGGCGCTGCTGAACATCAACAAGGAGCACTCGTTCCTGCAGGCACTTTTTTATGGCTTCGGCGCCGCCGTCGGTTTCTCCCTTGTACTGGTGCTGTTTGCCGCAATGCGTGAGCGCCTCGCCGTGGCCGATGTGCCGGTGCCTTTCCGGGGCGCAGCCATAGGCATGGTGACGGCGGGTCTCATGTCGCTGGCTTTTATGGGTTTTGCGGGGCTGGTGTAGGCGCACGTGGTCGAACTCATCGCACAATACCCGTTGCTGGCAGCCGTCCTGGCACTGGTGGGACTGGGGGCCTCCTTCGGCGCGCTGCTGGGCTTCGCCGCCGTGCGCTTCAAAACCGAGGGCAACCCCCTCGCCGACCAGATCAACGAGATCCTGCCACAGACGCAGTGCGGTCAGTGCGGCTATCCGGGCTGTCGACCCTATGCCGAAGCCATCGCCAACAGCCACGAGGCGATCAACAAGTGCCCGCCTGGCGGCGAAGCGGGAATTCAGGCACTTGCGGACTTACTGGATGTTGAGCCCATACCACTGGACGAGGAACACGGTGAGGAAAAGGTCAAGTCGGTGGCCTTTATCCGGGAGGCGGAGTGCATCGGTTGCACCAAGTGTATCCAGGCCTGCCCGGTGGATGCCATTCTCGGTGCAGCCAAGCAGATGCACACGGTGATCGTCAGCGAATGTACCGGCTGCGACCTCTGCGTAGAGCCCTGCCCGGTGGATTGCATCGACATGATCCCCGCCCAGGCGCAGACCATCCAGACCTGGCACTGGGACCTGCCCGACCCCACCAGCAGAAAGGTCGACATCATCGCCACCGATGGCCCCGATGTTGATAATGCCCGGGATGAAGCGGCATGAGAAAGGTGTTCGACTTCCACGGTGGTATCCATCCGCCGGAAAATAAAGTGCAGTCGCTGCAATCCGCGATTGCCGATGCCGGCATCCCGGCGGAACTGACGCTACCCCTGTCCCAACATATCGGCGCACCTTCAACGCCCATCGTGACCGTGGGCGAGCGCGTCTCGAAGGGACAGATGATTGCCGCGGCCAACGGCCCGGTAAGTGTCGCCCTGCACGCGCCGACCTCGGGAACCGTTATCGCCATTGAAGAGCGCCTGATCGCCCACCCCTCTGGTTACCGGGCCCCCTGCGTGGTCATCGCCAGCGACGGAGAGGACCAGTGGATAGCCCATGAGGGCGCTGCAGACTACAAAAGCCTGGACAGGGGAGCACTGCTGGATCTAATACGCGATGCGGGTATTGCGGGGATGGGCGGGGCCGGATTTCCCACCTACATCAAACTGGCTGTGAAAGCCGGCGCACGCATTGACACCCTCATCATCAACGGCACCGAATGCGAACCGTATATCACGGCGGACGATGTTCTGATGCGTGAGAGGGCCGCCGCCATCGTCGAGGGCGCAGCCATTATTCGTCACCTGGTCGCACCGGAGGCGACCCTCATCGGTGTTGAGGACAACAAGCCCGAGGCACTGACTGCATTGCAAGCCGCCACCGAAGGAAGCGGGATTGAGGTCGTGGAGTTTCCCACAAAATACCCTTCCGGAGGTGAAAAACAATTGATCGAGATCCTGACCGGCCGACAGGTTCCCAGCGGCGGACTACCCGCTGATGTGGGCGTCATCTGCCAGAACGTGGGCACCGCAGCAGCCGTGTACGATGCGGTTGTGCACGGCAAGCCGCTGATCTCACGGATCACAACCGTGACAGGGGAAGCGGTCAGCCAACCACAGAATTTCGAGGTCCTGCTGGGCACACCGATGAGCCACCTGCTGGAAAAAGCGGGCTATCGCGCCGCAGATAATGAGCGGCTGATCATGGGTGGCCCCATGATGGGTTTCACCCTGCCCTCTGCCGAGGTACCGGTGGTCAAGACCACCAATTGCCTGCTGGTGCCCAGCAAGGTCGAGCTTCCGGCACCGCCGCCACCGCAGGCCTGCATCCGCTGCGGGCTTTGCGCGGAGGCCTGCCCGGCCAGCCTGCTGCCCCAGCAGCTTTACTGGTTCGCCCAGGGCAAGGAATTCGACAAGCTGGAGCAGCACAATCTGTTCGACTGCATCGACTGCGGGGCATGCTCATGGGTCTGCCCCAGCCATATACCCCTGGTACAGTACTACCGTGCCTCCAAGGCGGAGATCCTGCAACTGCGCCGGGAAAATGAAAAATCCGAACATTCCAGGGTTCGTTTCGAGGCGCGCCAGCAGCGACTCGAGCAGGAGGCCGCCGAAAAGGAGGCCAGGCGCGCTGCGCGAAAAAAGGCCGCCGAGTTACGTGCCCAGGAGGGTGCTGCAGATTCCGGCGGCGGGGAAGATCCGATCCAGGCAGCTATCGAACGGGCCAAGGCGAAAAAGGCCGCCCAGGCGGCCGGCAGCCAGGATATCAGCGAACAGGAGAGGCTGGAGAAGGCCGTCGTTACCACCCGGAAACGCCTGGAGACGGCCAGCACCAAGCTGGAGCAGGCGCAGACCGAGGGCAGCGACCTGGTGGACGCCCTGCAAACCGGCGTGGAGAAGACCCGGGCCAAGCTCGAAGCCGCGGAACAGGCCCTGCACGATTACCTGCACGCCAACAGCACCGTGGCAGAACAGAAACCCGCCGCGCCAACCGATGCCGCCCAGGCGGCCATCGAGCGGGCCATGGCCGCACGCGCGGCAGAGGCGGCGATGGACCCGGGACAGAAGGCCCGCTCCGAGCTGGATAAACTGCAGCAGCGACTGGAAAAGTCCCGCCACAGGCTGGTCCAGAGCCGGGATGCGGGCGACGAGCCGAAGATTGTCGAGGCCCTGGAATCCACAGTGAGCCGCCTGGAGCAGAAAGTGACCCAGGCGCGCGACAGGCTGGCCGAACTGGAGGAATCCTGATATGGCGCTGATGCGCGTCACGTCGCCCCACGCCCACGGCCCCCTCAGCACTGCCAGGGTCATGCAGTACGTGCTGCTGGCCACGGTGCCGGGGATCATCGTGCTGACGCATTTTTTCGGTTTCGGCACAGTGATCAATATCCTGTGGGGCTGCACCGTCGCCATAGCCTGCGAAGCGCTGGCTCTCACCCTGCGCCGCCGACCACTGGGCTTCTACCTGGGCGACTACAGCGCCCTGGTGACTGCCACCCTGCTGTGTATCGCCATGCCCCCCTACGCGCCCTGGTGGCTGATCGCCATCGGGGTAGCCTCCTCGATCCTGCTGGCCAAACACCTCTACGGCGGACTCGGCTACAACCCGTTCAATCCGGCGATGGTCGGATATGTGGTCCTGCTGATCTCGTTTCCGCTACAGATGACCGCCTGGGCGCCACCCCGGGGTCTGGGGGAACTGCCCGGGCTGTTGGAGGCACTGCAGGCCTGTTTTACACCGTCCGCCTTCGACGGTGTAACGATGGCCACACCGCTGGATCTGCTGAAACAGAACAACGGCCTGCTGGTGGAGGATTTGTGGGCGCAGACTCCCCAGTTCGGACGCTGGGCGGGCGTCGGCTGGGAATGGGCCAATA
>JAHEEV010000036.1 GCA_024640505.1 Halieaceae bacterium | reverse complement strand
GAACACCCAGGCTACGGGCCTTCTGGTACTCGAACTCGGAGACCACTTCCGCCCAGGATCCCTCCTGGTGGAAGATATTGCTCACCGCCCCCAGGTAGTTGGTCTTGTAGGACCAGCCGAAGACCACACTGGGGTAGCGCGTACAGAAGGCGCGCTTGATGCGCTGGATATTGCCGCGCAGGCGCTGTTCCGAGACTACGAACAACGGTGCACCGTACTGTTCCAGCAAGGTGGCGATCGGCACATTGTCGATCGTATCCATCCAGGCGGCCTCCATCCTGCCGCCAAATTTGTTCAGCAGGCCGCTGCGCAGGGGAACGATCGCGGGTTTGATCCAGGGCTTGGTGCCTGGGGTCTGCGCATCCTTACTGTCGTGATTCGGTTCGTTCATTCTTTTCATGCCATAAAATGATTTGTGGGACGAGTATGTTTCCGGTCAGCTCAGGTGCTGCCCGCCATTCATGATCACTGACTCGAATTCGCTTTGGGGTACGATCGTCTCCACGGCGTGTCGTATGAACAGGACGCCGGGTTGTGCGTCGGGCAGTTCGCCGGTCGCCTCGTCCAGTATGAGCCGCAGCAGGATCAGTGGCAGGTTGCGCCCGACTCCCGCGGAGAGGTAGATCCAGGCCGGGAACCGGGGGTTGATCTCGATCAGCTGGTAGCGGCCCTGGTGGTCGCGCATGACCTCGACCTCCAGCGGTCCGCGCCAGTTGATGGCCTTGATCAGCGCCGCACTGGCGTCATACAGGGTCTGGTCGAAGATGCTGACGCCGGACCAGGCCTTGCCCTTGTCGGTTACCGCCATCTTCTTCATCATCACTTCCCCCAGCATGCGGCCACTGCCGTCGCACACTGCGGTCAGGTTGTACTCTTCGCCTTCCACCACGCGTTGTACCAGGACCGGGTAGCCCCATTGGGCGGCAATCTCCCGGAAAGCATCGGCCGCCTCATCGGCACTGTCGACGATGCTGGCGCCATAGAACAGGCCTTTGACCACCAGGGGGTAGCTCCAGCCCTCATCCTGGCACTGGTAGAAGAAACCGACCTGGCTCACGGTCTTGATCTCCGGGCAATGGATGCCCGCGTGACTCGCCAGCTCCGGCAGGCGATCCTTGTTGCGCAGCTGCAGTTGCCCGGGTGTGGGCATCAGGTAGCGTATGCCCATTTCATCGAATTGCGGGGTCAATCGCACCATGCCCGGCAGCTCGGCGTCCAGGCAGGGTATGATGACGTCGATGTGTTCCGCTTCGTGAATCGCCTGCAGGCTGGTGATAAAGGCCTCGTCCCCGGCAGAGGGGTAGGGCAGCAGGTAGGCCGCGTCGCAGTACTCCCGCAGGTACAGCCCGGGATCGAGGGCGTCGTAGCCCAGCCCGATGATGCGACCCTTGAATTCCGGGGATTCTTTCAGGCAGCGCGCTACCGCCACGCCGGGGCCGGGGTTGTCGGGCCTGGCATTCATGCCGGTAATCGCTACCGTGGGTGCCATCACGGAGGTCAATCTCCGATGAACTTGCGCAACATGCCGGCAAATTCCACCACGTCGCGTTCCAGCTCCCGGGTGCCGACGCTGTATTCCCGGCCCAGCAGCGACAGCAGTTCGGGGAGGTCCTGTTCCTTCTGCAGGTGATGCAGAATCTCCAGCCCCGTTTCATTGACGGTAAAGTGGTGGCCGCTGACCGGGTCGAATACAAAGCCGCTTTCGCTGATGGCCAGTCTTCTCAGAGACTGGGAGGAAGGTAATACGGCGCTCGAACCATCCTGCTTACGGTGCTCATCCATGCACGCTCGATCTCGCTAAAAACTCGTGATCCTATGGTATTACAAATGGTGGTTTGACCCTTGATTTCGATCAGGCAACGGTCAACTTGTTGAGGGGCCGTTCTGAGGATGCCTCCCGGGCGCTTAAGCGATTTTTCTGAGGGATTTGGGGCCTTACAGCCCCTCAACCGCTGTCCGGAGTGCCGCCAGATCGCGAACCAGTTGGCGACCCGTTTCCGCGATGCAGGGAGGCTCCTGCGATAGGGTGTCAGCCTTGGCGTGATCTTCGATGCAGTTGAGCTTGTCTGCCACGGCGGGCAGGCCAAAGCTGCGGCAGGTGCTGGCAAGGGTGTGCGCCTCGCGGGCCCGGTCGTGGTCACTGGTGGCGGTCTCCAGCGCGTTCCAGCGCTTGTCGGCTTCATCACAGAACTTTGCGATCACCTTCACCACGTTATCGACACCGATCTGTTGTTTCAGCTGATTCAGAACGGCCTGGTCCACCTGCCCGGCCGCGGCGTCTGCTGAATCCGTGCCGCGGGTAGCGGACTGACTACTCTGTGACCGAGGCAACCAGGCAGCCAGGGTTTCCTTCAACTTTTCCTGCTCCATGGGTTTGGTCAGATAGTCGTTCATCCCGCACTCTTCACTTTTCCTTCGTTCCAGGGAGCTGGTGAAGGCGGTCAGGGCTACGATCGGCAGCGTCCCCGCATCGGCAAATTCCCGGATGCGGCGCGTGGCCTCGAAACCGTCGATACCGGGCATGCTGATATCCATCAGCACCAGATCCAGGGCGGTATTGCGGGCAATCTCTACGGCTTCCTCCCCGGAGGTGGCCGGGGTCACACTGATTCCCATGCTTTCGAGAATCATGGTGCCCAGCATCAGGTTGGTCTCGTTGTCTTCAACCAGTAATACATGGCCGGTAAAGGGATTCTCCCCGTCGGTCTGCGGGGCCCCCACGCTGGAATCCACAGTGCCGGCCAGGTCCGCAGAGGCAGGGTTTGCGTCTGGCTGGCAGGGTAATTCTACCCAGAACGTTGAGCCTACGCCCGGGGCGGAAGAGACGCCGATCTTGCCGCCCATCAACTCGACGTTGCGTCTGGCGATATCCAGTCCCAGCCCGGTACCCGAATCGCTGCCGATGACACCCCCCTTGTTCAGAGTACGAAAGGGCTCAAAGATGTGTTTCTGGTCCTGCTTGCCGATACCGATGCCGGTATCGATCACTTCGATGCGCAACTGTTGGTCCGCCGCCTCTGGCGGTCTGACGTCCAGGGTGATGGATCCCCGCTCAGTAAATTTGATGGCATTGATGACCAGGTTCAGCAGCGTCTGGCGCAGACGATGGAGGTCTCCCTTGTAGGTGGAAGCCAGGGAGCTGTCGATGAGGCTTTCCAGGCGCAATCCTTTCTCGATTGCGCGGGCATGCACGATATTGATGACGGAGGCGACGAGTTCGGGCAGGTCAAAGGCAATGGCCTCCTCGCGATCATCGTCAGACTCGATCTTGGAGAGATCCAGAACGTAATTGATCACCTGCATCAGGTTGCGGGAGGACTGTCGGGCCAGTTCAACCAGTTCGCTGGTATTTTGGGGCAGATCCTGGTCCTTTATCAGGGTGAGTGCGCTTACCACGCTGTTCAGCGGCGTGCGCATCTCGTGACTCATCTGGGCAAAGAAGGCGTTTTTCGCCGCGTGGGCCGACTCGGCCTCGTCCTTGGCCGAGTGAAGTTGCTCGTTCAGCCGTTCCAGGTCTTCCACCATGCGCTTCTCGGTGGAAATGTAAAAGAGCTGGTCGAGTTGCACATCCTGGGGCGAGAAATCCTTGATGCCCAGCTTGAGCTCAGGGTTGTTGGAGATGACCCAGGATAACCAGGGGGAGCCGAAAAAACACAGGTGCTCTGCTCCCTGGTCGTCCGTGGTGGACTGCATCTGTCCGCGTACGGCAAACGACAGGTCTTTTGCCTCCATCAGAAACAGGGAGTCAAGAAGCGCCCTGGCATCTTCAAAACGGTCGATGGCCTGGGGTCGCTTGATGTTAAATATCTCGTTCAGGTGGGGCGTTTGCACCACCACGGGCATATGGCGTTGCAGCGTATCGCTGCTGAATACGATGCGCAGGTCCCGGTCGATGACGATCACGATGGAGAACAGCTTGTTGAGTTGCGACAGCGACAACTGGTCCTGTGGTTTCACGTCACTGTTACCTCAAATATGGTGTGTTCCCCGGACGTCACGGCAACGGCCTCCATTTGCTCGATGTCGAGACGCGTGTCGAAGCGTTTGGCCAGCCCCTTGAGCAGGCCGACCACAAACGGTGTGAGACCCTCGCGTTGACTGATGTAATGAATGCGATGCCGGTTCTCATCCAGTGATTCCACCTCGAATTGGGGGGGTACATAGTTGACGAATGTGCCGGTAATCCGGTCATGCAGGGCATTCATATTATTGAGGAATTCAACCAGGTCACCCCCGGCTGCATCCATCAGCGATCCATAGGTTTTGCCAGCTGTTTCCTTTACCCAGTATTCCCCGAACATCTCCAGGCAGGCCTCGACGGGGGCCCCCAGCACAGCGGAGGCCGCGCCGGCCAGGTCGTAGGTGATGGAGTCGTCGTAGCTGCGCATTGCCAGGAAGGAATCCTCGGGCACACCGGACGCGGCAAGGACCTTCTCCCACTGCTCTTCGCCGAATTGTTCCCTGATCATGCCCTGCAGGGCACTGTTGATGAGTCCGTACATGGTCGATGTTCCTCTGGTGTTGGTATCGGGTCAGGCCTGGCGTTTCTTCCAGGACTGCAGTTTGCGGTAGAGTGTGGAGGGTGCTACTTCCAGCAGGCCGGCCGCCTGGTTGACATTGCCAGCGCAGGCTTCGATGGCTGACTCGATCGCGTGCTTCTCTGTCAGCCAGAGCGGCTCGACCTGTTGTCGGCGCACGATATGGGTTGCGATATTATCCGTCGTGTTTCCGGAAGCGATCGTCATCGCCGCGGTCTCCGGCGGGTTGGCTGTTTCGAGGTGCCCGGACGTGATGGGTTCGGGCAGCATTGCTTTCTCGACACGTGACCCCGGGTTCAGCACGACCACCTGGTGCATGGCATTCTGTAGCTGTCGCACATTCCCCGGCCAGGGGTAGCGGCGGATGGCCTCCTCGGCCTCAGGGCTGAATCCCTGGAAGGTTTTGCCCTCGCGAACGCTGAACTGCTCCAGGAAATGTCTTGCAATCATCAGCACATCCTCCTCCCTTTCCCGCAGCGGGGGCATGCGCACGGGGACGACATGCAGGCGGTAGAAGAGATCTTCCCGGAACCGCCCCTCCCGGACCTCGCGAATCGGGTCGCGGTTGGTGGCGCAGACAAAGCGCACATCCACGGTTTCCAGGGTATTACTGCCCACTTTGCGGAAAGTGCCGGTCTGGATGAACCGCAGCAGTTTTTTCTGCAACTCCAGGCTCATTTCGCAGATCTCATCGAGGAACAGGGTGCCGCCGCTGGCGATACTGGCAGCGCCCTCGCGGTTGGCACTGGCTCCGGTAAAGGCGCCCTTCACGTGGCCGAACAGTTCGCTCTCCATGAGCTCGCCGGGTATCGCGCCACAGTTGATGGCGATAAACGCCTTGTTGCGTCGCGGGCTGTGCCGGTGGATCGCCTCGGCTGCCAGCTCTTTCCCGGTACCGCTTTCGCCGACGATGAAGCCGGTCGCGTCGCTTGTGGCGAGTGAGTCGATGGTCTTGTAGACGGATTGCATGGCCAGGGACTGGCCGATGAAATCGCCGTAGTGATCCCGCTGCAGGCTGGAGAGCTCGTTCACTTTCTTGCCCAGTTGCAGTTGGGAGACCGCGTTCTCCACGGTCACTTTGAGGCGTGCCGCATCGAAGGGCTTGGTCAGGAAGTCGAAGGCCCCTCGCCGGATGGCCTCCACAGCCATGTCCGACGTGCCATGGGCCGTCATCACGACAATTTTGGGCGGGTTCTCCAGGGTCTCTGCATGGCTCAGGAAATCCAGGCCACTGCCGTCGGGAAGCTCGATGTCCAGCAATACGATATCGGGCTGGAAAGCGTCCAGGGTCGCGTGTGCGGTCCCCAGGGTTTCCACGGCCACTACCTGGTGCTCCGTATCGGCGAGATAGGCCTTGTACACGGCCGTCAGCGATACGCTGTCCTCGACCATCAAAATTTTTGCCGGCTGGCTCATGATAATTAATCCCTGCGACGACGAATGACCGGCCCCGCACAATGCGACTGTTACAGACTATATTCCAAATGGCGTGCCAGTTCTTGCAAATTGCGATGAGATTTTTGTTTCGGTCTGTAACCTGTTGAAAATATGAGGCTAATTTAAGAGTGATCCGGATCTGCTGCGATGATCTAGCGCCAGGAGGAGATGCCGCCCCGCAACCTGCAGTGCACCATGCATTGCATAATGCAATTCATGGTGCGACCGTGGCGGTCGCTTTTGTGCTGTGTGCTTTCAGGGTCAGGCTGGCCAGGGCCAGGGCCAGAGAGCCCAGGGTGATGCCCTGGGCGTAGGCCAGTCCCGGGTTCAACAGCAGGTTGAAGGTCTGGGCGGTCATGAACATGAGCAGGGCCCACAAGAGGGCGTTGAGGCGCCCGTGGTCCTGGCGATGGGCGATGTTGGCCCGCCACAGGGTCAGCCAGATCTTGCCGTGCATGAACAGGTACAGGGCGATACCGATCAGCCCGTACTTGTAGGTGGTGCCTACCAGGCCGAGGTCAGAGGGAAAAAAATAGGGTGCCACAATGTCCTGGTAGGACTGGCCGTAGGCGCTGTCCTCCCCGGCGCCGAAGAGTGCGTGGCGCGGTATGTGCTCGAAGGCCAGCGCGAATGCCTTGGCGCGGATATTGCCGCCGTCGGCCTGCAGGAAGTTCTCCAGCGCCATGACGCTCACCACGGGCAGCAGGATCAGTACCAGCGGCGCCGCTACCAGCATCAACTGGACCCGGTTGCGGTGCGAGAGCAGCAGCGGGTAGAGCAGAATGGACAGCACCATGGTTGCCAGGGTTGAGCGAAACAGCACAATGCTCCAGATATAGGCCGCCAGCGCCACGATTGCCACTGCCCCCAGTCGGCTGGACCACCGATTGGACTGGCCGACGAGCAGCAGCGCCGCCATCAGCCCGACCATGATCGCGAACAGCGGGGGCTTCAGGCGGAACCCGCGCCACTCGTCATAGGTGACGAGATTGCTCACGGTGTGGTCGCTGGAGAAGAACGCCTCACGCAGGTCCATCGTGAAATAAAAAAACAGGTAGTTGAGCATGAGTGCGACCAGGGCAATCCAGAAGACGCGCTGGATGTCGGATAGTGGCAGACCGCAGCGCGACAGCAGGTAGATGCCGGGGCCGACAAAAGCCAGCAGGAACTCGCGCGCAGAGAAGAAACTGTAGAGCACGTTGCCCTGGTAGTTGAGCGTGAACACCAGCGAACTGATACCCATGATCCCGCCAATCAGCAGGATCGGTCTAATGACCCAGGCCTGCCACTCTCTCCGCGGCAGCATGAACAGTCCGCGCCATGCGCCCAGCGCATAGAGCGCCAACGCGCTGGCGATGCCCAGTTCCTGCAGACGGTTAGCCATGTAGTAGCGCCCGCCCTGGAAACCGGCGAAGATCGCCAGGAACAGCAACCCCCAGACCATCCAGCGCAGATTGAGGGCGGGGGCCCGGCAGGCGACCGCCGGTGGCAGTGTTGCAATGGCGGTCATCAGCCCGGTACTACCAGGTCGCGCCTGCCGCACAGCACCGAGAGAACGGCGCGGGCATTGCTGAACTGGCCTTTCAGCAGGCACTTGGCCACATCGGCCAGCCCGCCGAGGTAGCACAAGGGCAGGAACCGGCGGTAGTGTTTGTGCATGAATATCAGCCGGCTGCGGTGCAGGTGGTAATCGGCAAATGACGAGGCGGGGCGCTGCCAACCGGGTGAGCCGATGGCGCTGCCCTCACGGTGATACAGGTGCGCATCGGCAGCGATACGTATCGGGAAGCGGCCGGCGGACCGGGTGAACCAGTCGATCTCCTCGTAGTAGAGAAAGTAGTCCTCACCCATCAGGCCGACTTCCTCGAGGAAGCTGCGCGGCAGCAGCATGGAACAACCGCTGACATAGGCGAGACTGGCTTCGGTCTGTGCGGTCCCCTGCAATTCGGACTCATGGAGGAAGCGACCCTCGGAACAGGCGGCGGTGCCGGTCAGGCGATTGAAACGGTTTCCACCGATAGCCTGAATGACATCGGGCTGGTCGAAGAAGTGAATCATCGAGCCGCATACCGCGCGATCACCCGCCGCAGCCAGTGCGCTGCGCATCTCTTGCAGGCAGTCGGGTTCCACGAGCGTGTCGTTGTTCAGCAGCCAGACGCAATCCATGTCCGCTTGTGCGAGGGCG
The DNA here is from genome assembly GCA_024640505.1 of Halieaceae bacterium. Lineage (GTDB taxonomy): Bacteria > Pseudomonadota > Gammaproteobacteria > Pseudomonadales > Halieaceae > JARRPM01. Next base: position 21,968 of record JAHEEV010000036.1, on the reverse strand, counting down.
AGACGCAATCCGACGTTGTTGCCGGCGGCAAATCCGAGGTTGGCACCGTTGTCCACAAGGATGAGCTCGCTCTGCGGGTCGATGGCGCCGGCCTCGGCGTCAGCCCGGTCCACCCGCTGGCAGACGGGGCGCCGGGTCATCTGTCCCAGCAACCCGGCGACGCGGGGGTGCGGGGGGATTTCCGCGGCCAGAGCGCCTCGGGTCCACTCCTCGATACGCTCCAGGCTGCCGTCCCCCGATGCGTTATCACATACGATGACGCGCATGCGCGGACCGGTGCTCGCGAACAGGCTTTCCAGGCAGGCGATAGTGTCACGCCATCCCCGCCAGTTGAGCAGTACCACGTAGACGCATTTATCCATCGTTCCTACTCCCGTTGCAGATGGCTGCCAACAGCTCGCGGTCATTGATGAAATGGGCCGGTTCACCCAGGCCGGCCATGCGGAACATCTGCCGCACGTTGGCGCTGGCACCGCAGAACATCACGCGGCCCGCGCCCTCGCGCTGCGACAGGAAGGGCTCCAGGGCGACAATGGCTGAACTTTCCAGCAGCGTTACATTGCGCAGGTCGACGATGCAGTCCCGGTCGCGGGCCGTATGCTGCAGGCACTCGATGAATCCCATCTCCGCGAAGCTTCGGCCGCTGACCTTGCCTCCGAGGCAGATCAGTGCCGAGTCATCCAGAACGTAGCTGCGGCAGGAGAACCGTCCTGCCCTCTCGTTGCCGGCTCCGCCCAGTGTGTCCAGCGTATCGCCCTCCCCGGTGTGGAGGATATCCAGCACCCGGGAGGCGGCCAGGTCCCGGCGCAGCCCCTCGGAAATACCCAGCAGGTGAATGTTGCTGTTCTCCTGTTGCTGCAGTTCCGCCAGGGAGAACAGCGCCTGGTGGCCCGCCATTTCAACTTTTTTGACGGCGCTGAAATCGAGTAGTCGCAGGGTGGTCTTGCCGGGATCGGCTACCAGTCCCTCGATAACGGCGGCGAGGTAATCATGCGTGACCAGGGCGGGTAGCGGCAGTATGGACAGGGACTGGTCGCGCGCCGACCAGATGGAGCGCCAGCGCACATCGGCGGCGCCCGCTGTGTTACGGCCCGCGAAAGCCAGCGTTTGCCCCGCGCGGGAGTAGATCAGGGGTGCACTGAGCAGCCCCAACTTGAACAGCCCCTTGGTGTAGCGGCGCCACAGCCGTGCCGGGTCCTGGGTGATGCGGAACAGCCACTCGAGATTCATGCGCTGCATCCACTGGGGCGCGCGCTTGACCGCACCGGTAATGAACTCGAAGGTGCCGCCCACGCCGATCGATACCGGAACCTGCAGATTATAGCGGTTGCGGTTGAACCAGAGCTCCTGCTTGGGATTACCGAGTCCCACCAGCAGGATGTCGGCACCGGAGCGGTTGATCCGCTCTACAATCGCCTCGTCATCTGCAATGCAATTTGCGAGCTGCGGACCCTCGGTATGGATGAAGGGTGCTGCAGTGCCGGCGATGCGCAGGCCCGGGTGGCGGGCCGCCAGCGTATCCGCCGCCGCCTGCGCCACGCCCTCGCCGCCGCCCAGGAAGAAGATTGACAGGTTGTCCCGGCACGCCCGTTCAGCCAGGGCGGGTACCAGGTCAGAGCCGCATACCCGCTGCTGCAAGGGTTTTCCTACGATGTGGCTGAGCCAGAGGATGGGGAAGCCGTCCGCGGTAACCAGGTCCGAGTCGCGCAATACACTCAGCAGTTCGGGGTGGCGGGCCCTGGAGAAACCGGTGCCCAGGGAGTTCACCAGGAAATCCACGTTGAGAGTCGATACCAGCCTGGGCTTGCCGTCACGATTCCCGGCCATGCCAACGACCTCGTTGACGGTGTCCTCCAGGGACAGGTTATCGACCGGGATTCCCAGGGAATTCACGCAGTCGCGCTGGGGGCTGTGGATTAGAGCTGTCATTCATGCTTCTCCCGTCGGGGTGCCGTGGCTCGAACCCACTTCAGCACCGATTTTTGATTGATGTTCCTGTTCCCGGAATGCTTTTACTGTTTGCAGCATCCGTGCCAACAAAACCCAGGCGAAAACGCCGAACACGGCCAACAGGGTTCCGGCGAAGGTGCCCATGACGACTTTCTTCTTGCGGGACATCGTGAAACTGCGATAGGGCAGGGCTGCCGGGTCGATGATTTCCAGGGCGTACTCCTCGCGGGCGCTGGCCAGCATGGCGATGGCCGTCTGGGCTTCGATCAGGCGGTAGATGGATTGCTGCATGTCCAGCACGTCCGAGCGCTGCAGCTCCTTTTGCAGAAACTCCTGCTTGCGTTTCACATCGGCCATGGTCCGCTCGCGAATGAATTCATTGAAACTCTGCACATACTGATTTGCCCAGTCGCGGGCCACCGCAGGGTCCGGCCACTTCATGCTGACGGTGATGATGTCGGTCTCCTCGTCGAGATCGATGGAGCGGACCTCGTCCCGGAACCGGGTCAGGACCTCGCCCTGGTCCGGGGCAAAGCCGTCAGCCCAGCGCTGCTCGCTCTCGAGCCACTGATCGGGGTAGAAGTGCCGGTAGACGTTGTGATCCTCCAGGAAGCGCATGATGAAGTTGCGCGAGGCGAGTCGTGCGCGCATCACATCGTTGTAATTGTCGTGGGTGGTGCCCATCACGAAGCCGTGCTCCACCAGAGTCAGTACCTCGGAAGCCCGCCGGTCATCCGGAGAGACGCCGCCGGGATCCTCGATGTCGACCACGCTGATCTTGGCTCCGGACTGGTACATGTAGGGCTTGGAGTAGGCCCACAGCCCGCTCAGCAGGGCTGATGCCAGCGCGGCGGCCAGCAGGAGCCAGCGGGCGTTGATCAGGGCATTGATGTAGGGCATCAGGTCCAGTTCCATCGCCGCAGTGTTTTCTTGCGTGGTTTCAGGCAGTGCGTTCATGGTGATGTCTCCGGTTTAAAGGACGATGCCGGCCAGGATGGCCGAGTTGACCAGGGTCTGGACCCAGGTTTGTGCTTTCTCGGTGCCGTTCATGCGGTCCACGTCGAGCGGCACATAGATCCGGGCGCCGGGCATGACGGACTTGCGTGCAATGCGCGAGGACGTGCGGCTGCCTTTGTAATTCAGCACTTCGCCGTTAGCCTGTATGACGTAGGTGTGGTTGAGCTGGCCGAGCAGGGTGTGGCCGCCGCTCAGCTCCACGTAGTCGGCGATCTTGCGGTCCTCCTGGTAAAAGTGTGAGGTGGGTACGTAGACCTGGCCTGCGACCTGGACGAAGTCGGGCATTCTCGGGATGGTCAGCGTATCGCCGTTTTCCAGGGCCAGGTCGTACCGACCGCGGCACTTCATGATCTTGCCCAGATCGATGACCATGCGGCCGTTGGCCTCGGCTTTCTCCAATTGCTGGATCGCCTTGAGGTAATCCTGCTTGCCCTGCCATTCGGGGGAGGTCTTCTCCGAGTTGTTGAACGAGTGCGACAGGGAGAGTTCCACCATCAGGTCGTCCAGCTGGCCGTGCAGTTCATCGATGGTCTGTTGCTGCATGGTGCGAATGGAGTCGCGGGTGAAGTAGGCGCCGAAGGAATAGGCGTCCTCGGTCAGGCCGCCAGCGCGCTCCATGACCTGGCACAGGGTCTCGCCGCGGTCTATGGCATAGACACCCGGATGCAGTACCTCGCCGTTCAGGGTCACGGAGGCGCGTTCCACCCAGCCGGATTTCTCACTGAATGCGATCTGGTCCATCCTCTGCAGGCCCGGGTTGTTCACGTCATCCTGGTAGGCGGCAAGGTACGCGGCCTCATCCATCTGACCCTTTGCGCGCTGGCGTTGCAGTTCACAGATACGCAGCAGCTGCGTACTGTCCAGGTCCCTGTGTTCCGTGGTGTTGTCTGCGTCCCGGCTGTAGTTGATACGTGACAGCTCGGCCGTGATGCCATAGGCCTTGCGGGTAAGGCCGCCGGCGGCGCACAGGAGGTCGCTGGCGCGCATGCCGGGCTCCAGCGGATAGGTGCCTGCATGCTGGACCTCGCCCATGATCGTCACCAACCGCTCTTCCGCGCCGAAACTGGCCTGGTTGCGCAGGCGTTCGATGTCGTCGGCCATCAGTGCTGAGCGCTCGTGGTCCTCATCGAAGACATAGATGCGATCGCCGGGCAACACATGGGGGTTGGCGTCGGAGTCGGGCGCGTACATGGCCGCGGCAAGGCTGAAGGAGTGGGCCGCGATGTCGCGGCTCGGGTACAGCGTGCGGGCGATCATTCCGTAATGGAGCTCGGCACCGGTTTGCAGGCCGCCGGCAAGCGCCATGACATCCAGTATGCGTGCGCCTTCCTGCAGGGGCAGGAGGCCGGTAAAGCGGAGGGCACCTCGAACCTCGATGGTGCGGGCCGGCCGATAGTCGGTGGCCTGCAGTGTCAGGTCACGGACAATATCGGCCACCGCCTGCTCGCGCGATTGACGCAGGTTGAAAACGATCACCTGGTCGCGGGCCTGCAGAGGCAGGTCGGCCGCGCCCTCCGGTTGTTCGATGGCGCGCAGGAGGTTGGTATAGAGCACCTCGGTGCGCAGGGTGTCGGGGTGCTCGCGTTTGATCAGCAGAAAATCGACATCGGCGCCGGGCAGCAGGGCCTCGGCACTGCCGAGCAGGTCGGTCACGCGCATGCCTTCGCGGAACTGGTAGCCGCCGGGCCGTTCGACCTGCCCGGAGAGTAGTACCACGTCCTGCAGCTGGTCCTCCAGGGGCAGAACCCGCAGGAAATCACCGTTTTTTACCTTTGATTTGCGGATGGCGGTCTCATTGCCGGCATTGGAGAAATCGACCAGCGTGCGGAAACCGCCGGACTGGATGCGTTCGATATGGGAATCCTGGAGGGACGCGGTGGGTAGCAGCCCGCCCGCCATGTCGATCACCTGGCCGACGCTTTGCTCGCCGCGCAGTTCGTAAATCGCGGGACGCTGCACTTCGCCGCCCACGTACACCACGGAACCGATGGCCGGCACGAAGATCGTGTCGTTGTGAGCGAGGTAGCGGTCCTGTCCACTTCTGCCTCGCAGCAGCAGGTCATAGAGGTCCAGGGTGGCGATACGCTTGCCGCCTCGTATCAGCTGGATGTTGCGCAGTGAACCGGTATCGCGGACCCCGCCCGTGGTGAGCAGTGCGTCGATCAGGGTGGAGAGCCCGCCAACCGTGTAGATGCCCGGCTGTATGACGTCGCCCGCCAGGCGTACCTGGATGGTGCGCAACTGACCCATGGTCACGACGGCGCGGGCGCCGATGACGCGTCGCTCAAAGCCGTCCGTGATCAGCTGCTCCGCTTCGTCGAAGCTGAGTCCCGCCACTTTCACCGGGCCGTATTCCGGCACCAGGATATTGCCGTCGCGGGTGACGACCAGCTTGTACTCCACGTTCCGTTTGCCGTAAAGCTGCACGATCAGGTTGTCGCCTGGACCGATGACGTAATTCTGCGGCACGGGTATACCCTCTACCGGCGCGAACGTGCTGGGTACCCGGGTGAAGATGTCGTAGCCGAACTGCGCGAGATCGGAGGTGAGTATCTGGTCCTGCTGTGTCTCTGCCAGGCTGAGGGGGCCTGACTTGGCGTCCGCCAGTTCCTCGAGGCGTGATTCCTCCTCGATCGCCAGGCCCAGGTCGACGGGTGCGGTCAGTGGCTCTCCCGGGGTTGTCAGGGGCTCGTCATGGCCCTGAGGTGCAGACGCTGCATAGGCGCGCTGCTGGGTGGCCTGCAGTGACTCGATGTAGGGGATATAGGCGTCGCTGCCGGCGAATGCGGGCGACGAGACCAGCGCGACCGGCGCGGCCGCCAGAAGAAGCCAGGCTGCCACGGTGCAAAGGCCAGATCGCCTGCGGGTGGCGTTATCGCTGCTGCCAATCTGTCTCTTGGGTGTCCACATGTCGTTGTACCGGAATGAATGGGTGTGCCGGTATAAGTGCAATGCGGATGCCAAGATTTTAAAAATCCTGAAAACACAATAAAAACAGCAAGATAGAGCATTTTTGCAGTTGTGGCGCCCCAGCCTGCCTCGCAAATAAAATTGCAGATTGCAACCAGCGAGAGTTGCAATCTGCAACGGCCAGGGGCCAGGACGGGGGTCGAATCAGGCAGCGCGGTAGCGGTCAGCCCAGGGCGGCGGCTCGATGGGGAGCCTGAAAAGCTCCTTCAGGTCGCAGGCATAGTGCTGTTCAAGGGCCGCTCTGGCCGTTGCCGGGATTGCCTCCTTGGGCGTCGCCTCCTTGCGGACGTTCCATTGCTCATACAGGAACCGCAGGCGGCCGCGTCGCGATTCGGGAAGGCGTTGCCACAAACGGTAGAGAGGACCGCGCTGGCGCAGCCAGACACGCAGGGAATGGGGAATGCGGTTACCCCCGCCACCCTTGTGGATTACTTTTCCGAGCGTATCCGGCCGGAATCCCGGTGCCAGGCCGATGAAGGTCAGCAGCCGGTCCAGAGTGCCCTCGGGGTCAGACTCCAGGTCCTCGGTGTAGAGCACCAGCAGCTGTTCCGGTCCAAACAGCCGCGAGTAGTGCCTGAGTATGCGGCCGTATTCGCTCCAGGCGACGTAAAAGTCCGATTCCGGCTCGAAGCCCTCCGCGTGCGTGGGAGCGGGCCTGTTCCGGCTGGCGTGCAGGGTCTCCTCGCACAGCAGGTCCTTGACGGCGGCTTCGAAATCGCGCGCTTCGGTGTCCCGTCTCCGGCCCATCTGGTAGTGAGACCAGGTGCGCTCTACCGGGTCGCGCAGGATCGCCACCAGTTTGACTGCGGGCATATGTGCGTGGATGCGATCTGCGGTGGCGATGTCACACATATACTGTGGTGTAGCCTTGCCCCACAAGCGGTCTTCAGCGCCGCCGAAATGGGTTTGGGCGAATGCCTCCCACGCTCCGGCCGTGCAGTCCTCGCCGGTAAAAAAGGGTACTTCCTTTTCCAGCGGCATAAGGATGTCGGGGTGGGCGCGCAGGTGCTCGAACAGCGTCGTGGTGGCGCATTTCTGGGCGCCTATGATCAGGAAATCGAGGTTTTTCATCAGTGAACGTCCTGTTGTTTCAGGTAGTGCCTGGCCGCCCCATAGGACGCCAGGTTTTTTAGGGCAATGGTACCGCTGAATACACAGGCCAGGCCCAGTGCACCGTAAGACGGGCCGACGAGCAGGCTGGCTATGACGGCCACCAGGGCCGATGCCACCAGTGTCCGCAGTTCCACCGCGGCCGCCCCTGCCATGTTCAGCATGACGCCGGACAGTCCGGTGACGGCGTTGATCAGGTGCCCGGCGGCCAGTATCAGCAGGAAGGGCCGCAGTGCCCCGGATTCAAGATTGAACACGCGCGCCAGGGGATCGCAGGCCAGCAGCAGGACGATGGCGAAAGGCAGATAGATAGCGGCGGAAATTAACTGGGTCCGCTGCAGCAGTCGCTGCAGGGTGGCCTTGTCAGCCGCGGCCGCGGCGCGGGCGAACGCCGGGCCGAAGACCGCGGCCAGCAGGATGAGTAACGTGGTAATGACGTTGATCAGTTTGTGTGCCACCGCATAAATACCGATCTCTGCGGTGTCTGCAAACCAGGGTAAAAGCAGGAAAGGCAGGTGCAGGTAGGCGATGCTGAGGACACTGTTCGCCCACAAATAGCGCAGGTCATTGTGTTCGCTGTGCTGGGCATCCGGGGCAGGGCTGATCTGCGGGGTGCAGGACGCCAGTCGGCGTCGCAGCGCGGCCCAGAGTCCCAGGGACGTCACGGCAAAACCGGCGATACCCGCAACCAGCAGGGCCGGGGTGAGCACCGGTTGCCCCAGCAGCCAGCAGGCCAGGCAGGTAACCAGGATGAGGGTTGGCGGGCCGAGGTTCTCCAGGGTGACGGCTGCCAGAGGGGCGTCCGCGCCCTTGAGGGCATCAGCTCCAAGGCGCAGCAGGGAGAACAGGGGTGCAGCCAGCAACACGGCGGCGGCGATGAGTGCATAGTCGCCGGCGTCGCCGGTTTCCAGTGCGCTGTAGCCCACCGCGACAACGGCCACCGACAGGGCAGCAAGCGGCAGCCAGGTCCGCAGGATACGGACGATCGCCTGCTTAACGTGTGCGCGGACAGCCTGCGCATCGCCACGGTCGTAATCCACGGCTACGGTGCGCATGGCACGTGCCGGCAGACCCATCGCCAGGACCTCGCCGGCGATACAGGACCAGGAGGTGAACAGCTGCAGGACTCCCAGGCCGCTGGCTCCCGCCAGGGCGCCGACCGCGATCTGCGCGGCCATCTGGGCCGCCACCGCGCCACCGCGGCTGCCGGCCAGGATAAGAGCCGGCAGCAGTTTCCGCAGACGCGAGCGCCATTGCACCGTGGGGGGCGCAAGCAGAACCGCTGTTTCAGCCTGCATGTGACAGGACCCGATCAACGGCGGGCCGGGTGCGCCGGGCCTGCTCCTGCAGTCCGTGCTCGATGGCGCGGTGCATGTTCTGGAACAGTTTGCGCCAGGTGTAGCGCTGCTGGATCAGCTCCCGCGAGCCTGACTGCAGGCGACGCCACAGGGCGGGATCGGTCAGCAACGAATCGATACGCTCTGCCATCCGAGTGGGGTCATCTTCCACCAGCAGGTGTTTGCCGTTCTCGATGTCGATGCCCTCGGCACCCACGCTGGTGGTGACGGTGGGCATCCCGCGTGCCATCGCATCCAGCACTTTCACTTTCATGCCACTGCCGAACAGCAGGGGAGCCACCGATACCCGGCTGTCGCGATAGATGGTCTGCAGATCCGCAACGTAGCCTGTCAGTTTGATGCCCGGGTAGGGCTCGGCCGCTGCCTGCAGGCGTCGGTCGGGGTTTTTGCCCACGATATCGAAGCGCAGGTCAGGGTGCCGTTCCAGCAATTGGGGCCAGACCTTTTCTATAAACCACAGCAGTCCCTGCACATTCGGCTCCCAGCCGAGGAAGCCGACGTACATGAGCTTCTTTTCGGTTTCGGCGTACTGCAGTTCCGGCAGTGCCAGCTGGCTGTCGTCTCCCAGGTGGTAGGTATCCTGGATCTTGTCGGCATTGACCCCGGCCGCCACCAGTTCGCGCCCGTCATTGGGCGCAGCAAAGACCAGGTCCGCCTTATTGGCCACGGCGGATTCATAACGCCTGACGCGCCACGCCTCGAGACGGGCGGCGAGACGCATGGCGGGGTTCCCCGGCAGGCTGGCGTAGCGTTCCCACATTTTGAAGTAGGCGTTGTGGGCGTGGTAGACCACCAGGCCCTGGTAATCGTCGGGGAGGTAGGCGCACACCTCGTAGTGGTCCAGGACGATCACGTCGTGCTCGTGCGCGATCCCGGCGATCTTTTTTTGCAGCGTTGGGTCCAGGGTCCGGCGTACGTTGAGGGGTTGCCCCTGCAAATAGCTGGCGACGAGGTTGCGCGCATTGCGCGGGATGTCTACGGGCGCGTGCAGGTGCCGGTCGCAGGGAGAGATGTTCTCGAAAGCACGCAGGTGCTTCTCGTCATCCAACTTCAGCGGAGAGGCTAAGGTAACCCGATAGCGCTCCGCGAGCGACTCGATCAGTTTCAGGCTTTTTACCTTGCCGCCACTCTGGGGCGGGTAGGGCAGTTCAGGCGTGATGAACAATAAGCGTTTCATGGGTCAGGCTCCAGTTTGAGTTAGTTGCATTGTCGGGAGGGCGGCATTAAGGATGTTCGCTTCCTCGGCGGGGGCGTATCCCAGGTTGGATTGCAGCAGCAGGGCGACTGCACCGGGGCTGATCTGTGATTCGCCGCGGCGCAGCTGTTCGGCCTCCTGCCCAAACCAGCAGCAGTGGCAGAGGTCTTCCGCACTGTAGAAGTGACCGTTGTCGGCTTCGCCCAGTGCGTGCTCGACATAGCTGCCATAGAGGATGTATTCCGAGAATCTCAGGCTGTGCGCAACGGGTACATGCCAGGGTTTCCCGTGGGTTCTTTCAAGGTGGTGTTGCAGGCTGGCCAGCCGGCTGCGGCGCCAGGTGATCAGCTGCCCCACGTAATCGCTGCCGAAATAGTCAGTAGGCATCCCCAGCAGCGCACCGGCACGTTTGTGCCAGCGCCGGTGCACCCCTTCGTTCATAGCGCCGGGCACACGGTGCAGGCGCAGCTCGCCGCGGCGGTAGATAGACCGCATATCGAGATCACGAATGAACACCAGGTCTGAGTCGACGAACATCAGCAACTCGGCATCGGTCGCATGGTTGGCACTCAACTTGGTGATCTGTTGCATGATCCAGCCCCGCACCGGCCAGCCGTAGGAGTCCATCCAGAGTTTGTCGCTGCCGGGCAGCTGCCGGTATGAGCCCGGAACTACATCCTGCGTGATGAGTACGCGGCGCCGATTGTTTTCCAACGGGGCAAACGCCCGGTAGTCGCGCGATGGCACGATTACCGTGTGTTGCACGGAGGTCGGTATGAAGCGGTCTACGGACTCACAAAGTCGTCGACAGCGGTGAAGATCCGGCCCGTAGGAGCAGGTAATCATTTCCAGGCGTTCTTGCTGCATCTTGGTTCCTCGTTGGTTGCGCTTGTGAAGCAAGTAGCAGAGGCCGTGCCAAGTCGTTTCATGCCCCGAAAAAAATGGCGAAAATTTATATAAATCAATGTCTTGCGGTGTTCGGTTGGGTGCCGTGGGAACGGCTGATGATGCTGTGGCCGCTATTTCAGGCGAGATTTCCTGATTTGATTTGCAAACTGCGAATCACAACGCGAAAAACGGCCCGGTGTTCGCGCCCATCTGGTCTGTTTTTTTAAAAAATTCAATATAAACAGAGAGTTAAAAAAATGGCACGGCGATTGCTCCGTAGTAGGTCACGACAGTATCTCAACGACCTGAAGGAGAACGACGATGTCAGATTTAATGTGGCGCCCTGTGGCGCTGGAAGCTGCCCCGGACGCAGCGATAGTGATGCAACCGGCCGGAGCCCGGCAGAGCGCTTATTACCCGCTGATCAAGCGGGCCATGGATGCTTCCCTGGCGGGGTTGGGGGTGCTCGCGTTGAGCCCTCTGTTTCTGCTGCTGGCCGTGGTGATTCGCCTCGACTCACGGGGTCCGGTGCTTTTTTCCCAGACCCGGGTCGGCGAGGGAGGGCGGGAGTTCCGCTGTTGGAAATTCCGGTCCATGTTCGTCGATGCGGAGGCCCGCAAGGCGGAACTGGAAAACGAGAATGAAATGGCGGGCGGTGTGACCTTCAAGATGAAGCAGGACCCTCGTATCACCCGGGTGGGCCGCTTCATTCGCAAGGCTTCGATCGACGAACTGCCGCAACTTTGGAACGTGTTTGTCGGCGACATGTCCCTGGTCGGGCCGCGCCCGGCGGTTCCCTCGGAAGTGGCCCAGTACACGCCTTACGAGCGTGGCCGCCTCGATGTGAAGCCCGGTATCACCTGTTTCTGGCAGGTCTCCGGGCGCAGCGATCTCCCCTTCGACGAGCAGGTGCGTCTCGACATCGAGTACGCGAAAGTGCGTTCACTGAAGGTCGACATAGGGCTGCTGCTGCGCACCATCCCCGCCGTGCTTTTTGCGCGCGGCGCCTACTGATACTGCCTGGGCTGGAAGACTGCCTTGCAAGGGAAATGATGATGAATGAGACAAGAACAGGGCCCGCTTGCCGGGCAGGGAAACACCTCGCCACTGCGCTCTTCGGAGCCATGATGGCAGGGTCGGCCGGGGCGGTTGCAGCCGCCTCGATCGAGGGAGTGGTGACAGATCCGGCGGAAACACCGCTGTACAAGGTGGCGGTTTGCCTGAAGTCGATAGATACGGGGGATGACTGCGCCAAGGTTCGCTTTACGGATCAGAAAGGGCAATACCGCTTTAACGGGCTCAAGCCGGATATGTCCTACAGCGTGGAGATATTTGCCGACACCTCGGCAGCGGCCAGGAAGTTCGAGCAGTACAGGACGTATGTGTGGGAGCCACGGCAGCGGGCAGCGGGAGTTGCCGGCAAGAACGAAAGTGTGGAATTACAGCCTTTCGTTGGAAAGTTCAATTTCAGCAATTTCCAGAGAGTCATCACCCTGACCGGGGCAGATTTTCCCGAGCTTTCAGGTATCGATCTGCAATCCGACTATGTGGCGCTGAAAGTCTTCCTGCCGTCGCTGCGGGAGGGAGAGCCGCCAGAAACGATTTTTCTCGGACGGGTGACCGATGCGGGGCAACTGGTGATTTCTGCCAGCCTGCCGCTGGCTGCCCGGGAGATCAGCTACGAGATCTACAGTGCCAGCCTTTCATTCACTGGCTCGATACCGGTGGCTGAAGGCTGAGCAGTCGCGCGATAGAGCGTGATTCCCCATAGACCAAGGAACAGAGTGAAAATGAAACGAATTAACTGTAAAAGCGTACTACCGGTGATGGCCATCCTGCTGAGCCAGCCGATTGCGGCACAGGAGCTGGTTTCGGTGCGTCTGAGTGATGTCATCAAGAGCCAGGGCACCGGCAACATCGACCTGTTCAAGGATGTGTCCGCTCCGGTACTGGAGCAGCTGCGACTGGACAACGAGGGCACGCTGGTCTTTGCGGTGGATATCAATGAGGATGCCAGCGGTAGCGAGAAAGCGAGTTCGCAGGGTGTTGCCATCAAGAGCGTGCGGTTCACCGTCGGGTTCGATGACGGCTCCCAGCTCATCCTCGACTCGGCGCAAGACTGCTGTTTCAGCGAAACGCAGGCTTTGCTGGCCGAGGCGCCCGCGACGGATCGCAGTATGCACTACACGCTGCTGGGTGAGTCCGGATCGAGCCGCATCACTGCAAACAACACCGTCCAGGATGCTTACGACAGCACCCTGAAGATCGTGGTGGGCGAGACCCTTTACGACCCCGCGGGTCGCTCTGCTACCTCCGCGCAGTTGCAGGTCGTGCTGTTGCAGACCAACGAATCCCTCGGGGACCCCGAAGCGTATTATGATTTCAGCGCCGGGTTTGAAGATCTCGCGCTGCTGAACGCCACCGATGCGGCTTTCATCGACGATTTTGGCGCCGGTCGCGAAGAAGCACCGACCGTGATTCTCACCAATCCGCCACCGGTAGTCGATCCGCTCGCTGTGGCGAACTGGAACTACTTTCCATCTGCCGCCTCGTTTTATCTGGTCGGTTATGAAGACCTGTATCCCGTCAAGGGCGACTATGACTTCAATGACCTCACGGTGGCCTACAGGGTTCAGTACGGCCTGAACGTCGACGGCGATGTCGTCGCCATCCAGGGGCTTGCCTACCTGATCACGCGAGGTTCGGCTTACAGTCACGACTGGCGCCTGGCTATCGACCTGCCGGCTGCGGCGTCGGGCGCTGTGGGCTGTGTCAGCCATCCGGACTACCGCAACCCCTCATTGACCGGGCCCTGCGAGGGTGTGGGGTCGACCTTCAGCGGCGGGACGTTCGATATTCCGGTGTTCAGCAATACGCGGACACTGTTTCCCGACCCCGCCGGTTCCCTGTTCGTCAATACGCAGGCACTGTATTCGGCACCCTGGTATCTCAAATTTTTCAACGGCCCGCGGGCAGAATTCCGCCTGGACCTGGACGCTCCCGTGTCCATCACTTCGGTCCAGTCCGCGCCCTTTGACCCCTATCTGCACGTGCTGGATACCAACAGGGTGGTGAAGTTGATGGAGGTGGATCCCTCCTACCAGGACAGCAACGGGTTTCCCTTCGGCATGTTGCTGACGGCTGCATGGAAGCCCCCGCTGGAATTCACCGACACGGCGGTAGCTTACCCCTACTTCCAGGATTTCGTCAGTTCCGAGGGGGGATCCTCGGCTGACTGGTATACGACTTACCTCAACGAGTACATCGTCGAGATTCCTAACGCCGGGCAATGGGCCTGGTAAACAGCCACACTCATTAATCAACGGAGAAAACCATGAATATTGAAACGACCACCACGGACGCCAACGTGACATTCAACCCGGTTGTGATGCAGGCTGCTGCCCGCGAGAACCCGGGATCATCCATTGACCCGCTGACGCTGGCCAACCTGGATTTCGGCCTGTTCAGGACCTTGCGGAAACTGGGAACGTCCAGGGAAAGAGTATGCTCAGCCCTGTGCCTGAGTTATGCCGAGTATGATTTTGTTGCCACCCTGGGGCACTGAGACGCACGGCCGCTGATCATGCGGCCGAGCGTGCCTCCTGCACCGGGCTGGAAAAAACCAGGGCGCCATCGTCAAATGACGCATGTCCCAGGAGCTTCCTGTCCTCGAGATAATTCTGCGTGTTGAGCCAGGGTGCGTGATCGCCCTGTTTGGGAAACGCGTGCAGCACGCGCTGCATATAGCCGGCAGAGAAGTCATCGACCCACAGGTGGGGCTGCATGTTCTGGTCTTCGGGGCGCAGTGTCGGGGTCACTTGTTGCTTGTCCAGGGCGTCCATGTGATTCAGGAGTTGGCAGAAGTACTCCGCGGTCAGGTCCGCCCGTAAGGTCCAGGAGGCATTGATGTAACCGAAGGTGTTTACCAGGTTGGGCACGCCGCTGTACATGAGTCCCTTGTAGGTCCAGGTCTCGCTGAAATCCACGGGCTTGCCGTCGACGACGAAGTCGATCTCGCCCATGATGACCATGTTCAGCCCGGTGGCCGTCACGATGATGTCTGCCTCCAGTTCGTTGCCGCTCTGCAGCAGAATGCCGTTCTCGGTAAAGCGTTCGATATGATCGGTGACGACCGAGGCCTTGCCGGATTTTATCGCGTCGAAAAAATCGCTGTCGGGCACCAGACACAGTCGTTGGTCCCACGGGTCGTAGCGCGGTGTGAAGTCGGTATCGACGTCGTAATCGGGCCCCATCTCGGCTCGAATGCGATCCAGCAGCATCTTGCGAACCTGCTCCGGGTGCTTCCGGGTGCGGCGGTAGAGCATCTGTTGCAGGTGGACGTTTTTCCAGCGCGTCAGGGCATAAGCCCACGTGTCGGGAAGAATTTTTCGCAGCGCATTCGCCAGTCTGTCCCTGAAGGGACGGACGATCATATAGGTGGGTGAGCGCTGCAGCATGACCACATGGGCAGCCTGCTCGGCCATCGCGGGCACCAGGGTAACGGCGGTGGCACCGGAGCCGATAACGACGACGCGCTTGCCCGTGTAGTCCAGATTTTCCGGCCAGTGCTGCGGATGAATGATCTCCCCGCCAAAGCGTTCCCGATCGGGAAATTCGGGGGTAAACCCCTCCCTGTAGCGATAGTAGCCCGCGCACATGAGCAGAAAGTTACAGCTGTAGGTGACCCGCTCTCCCGTCTCCCCGCGTTGCACCTCCAGGGTCCAGCGGGCATCGTCACTCGACCATTGGGCGCGCACGACACGGTGCTGGTAGCGGATATGGCGCGGTATCCCGTTTTCTTCAGCGGCTTCATGAATGTATTCCAGAATGGCCGGCCCTTCGGCTATCGCCTTTTCCGCCACCCAGGGTTTGAAGTTATAGCCCAGGGTGTGCATATCACTGTCGGAGCGGATTCCCGGGTAGCGGAAGAGGTCCCAGGTGCCACCCATGGCCTCTCGGTCCTCCAGAATCAGGTAGCGCTTTCCCGGGCAGTGCTTCTGCAGATGGCAGGCAGCGCCGATGCCCGACAGGCCCGCGCCCACGATGATCACGTCCAGGTGTTCTGCTGTCATGGTACTTCAGCCTCCAGTTGTGGTTTGCCCGGGTGCACCGACGACGGGATGTTCAGACTCGGAAAAGGGCGATCGATGCAAAGTATCGTATTATGTGGCCAGAGGCAAAACGACCATCCAGAATTAACCGGGAACAGGAATACTATGAGCCAGACAGACAACATCCTCATCAGGCACGGAACCGTGGTCGACGGTACGGGGGCCACGCCCTTCTCGGCCGATGTCCGGGTGACCGACGGCGTCATTACTGAAATCGGGAAGGAGTTGGCCCCCGCGGCAGGGGAGCGCCAGTACGATGCCCAGGGGTGTGTCGTCGCCCCCGGCTTCATCGAATCCCACACGCACTATGACGGCGCCATGTGGTGGGACGACCGCCTGGATCCGCTGCCGGGCTACGGAGCGACCACCCAGGTGATGGGCAACTGTGGGTTCGCCACCGCGCCGCTGTCGGACGACGAGGCGGCGCGTCGGGAAGTGGTGAAGATTTTTTCCTTCTTCGAGGATATTCCCGAGGCACCGTTCATCGATTCGCTGCCCTGGGACTGGCGCAGCTGGCCGGAGTACCGGGACTCCATGGTCGAGAAAGTCCGCGTGCCGCTGAACTATGCCGTCTACTGCGGCCACATCGCCCTGCGCCTGGCGGCGATGGGCGTGGAGGCCTGGGAGCGCGCGGCTACTCCTGCAGAGGTGGAAGCCATGGCGCGCATGCTCGACGAGGCAATGCAGGCCGGGGCGATGGGCTTGTCTTCGAACCTGATGGACCACGATGGCGAGGACCGACCCGTGCCCAGCCTCAAGGCCGATGATGCCGAATTCCGCGCCCTGTTCGAAGTGCTGGACCGTTATCCCGGGAGCAGTTTCCAGGTCATTCTGGATACCTTCCGTAACATGACCGCGGCGGACTCGCTGCAGCGCCTCTCGCGGCTGACCGAGGGCCTGCAGGTGCGGGTGCAGTGGGGCGGCGTTCCCACCCTTGAATTCCAGCGCGACCTGATGGGTATCCAGGCGCCGCTGCTGGCAATGCACCGACAGCTGAAAGAGGAGGGACGTGACTTCTGGACCGGCTTCGCCCATATCCCGATTACCTCTACCCTTAGCGTGCAGAGTTCACTGATTTTCGCCCAGTCCAATGATTACGTCTGGCATGAGGTGGTCTGCGCTGAGGGAGATGAGGCCAAGGCCGCCCTGCTCAGGGACCCGGACTGGCGGGCGAGGGCGCGCAAATCCTGGGATGGGGAGACCTTCGAGTTCTCTCCCTTCCCACAGGGCCGGGCGGAACACCTGCAATTGCTGAACAGCGACAATGGAGCGGGCCCCATTCACGTCACCCTGGGGGAGTACCAGCAGCAGATCGGCGCCGCGCACCCCTCTGACGCCATGGCCGAGTGGCTGCTGGCCAACGGCCTGGAATCGACCGTGACCATGCCGCCCTTCGAGATGGACGAGGCGGTAGTCCGGGAACTTATTCTCGACCCCCTGGCTGCTGGCAATATCAACGACTGCGGCGCCCATGGCCAGATGCTGTGCGGCGGCGGCGAGAACGTGAAGTTGCTGACCCACTGGGTGCGCGATACCGGCCAGATCAGCCTGGAGCAGGCGATTCACTCCATGACGGGTAAGCTGGCGCGCCACTTCTCCCTGCCGGACCGGGGGGAACTGGTGGTCGGGAAGCGGGCGGATATCACCGTGTTCAATCTGGATGAAATCGAGTCGCGCTCGATGGAAAGGGTTTACGACGTCCCCGACGGTCGGGGAGGCCACACCTGGCGCTGGACGCGGCCTGCGGCACCGGTGCGCCTGACCCTGGTCAACGGGGTGCCGACTTTCGAGTCTGGCGCCGCCACCGCGGCCAGGCCGGGTGTGATGCTGAGCCCGAAGGTGGTCTAGTCGTACCGACCAACTGCGGCCGGCTGGAAATTTACGGCAGGGACAGCACGTCGCATTCCAGCCGATCCAGGACTTTTTCGACCGTATTACTATTGATTACGGCCGACAGCCCGGAGCGGGCGGAATTGCCCACTACGACCAGGCTGGCGTCGATCTCATTGGCGCTGTTAACGATGACGTCTTCGGGCTTCCCCATCTGGATGTGGATACGGTCGCTGGCGACGCCGCAGCTGTTGACCAGGGCGTTCCGGTCGGGAAACTCCTGCAGTTCGGAAAACGCGTTGATGAAATGCATCTCGGAATTTCCCGCCTCCATCACCCGTTGACTGAAATCGATGAGTTGCTGGTTCAACTTCTCATAAGAGGGCTTCTCGCCACGAAGATCGATCGCGGCGAGTATTTTCCGCTCTGTGCGCGGTTGACCTTCCTTGACCAGTAGAACCGGGCACAGGCACTCTCGAATCAGGGTCCAGTCGGAGGTTCTGTTCAGGAAACGCTGGCGGGTAGAGTGTCGGTAGGTTGATTTGAGCACCAGGTCGGCACTGTTGCGCAAGGAGGCGCGCACGACGGCGTTATACCAGTCCTCGTCCCACTCGACCTCCGTCGTCACCTGGCAACCCTGCTCGAGCAGAGGTGCCACTGCCGAAAGCACTTTGGATTTCTGTGCGGCGAGAAGCTCCTTTATCTTTGCGGCCTTGTCGACGTCTTTGGCCGGTTCCTCATAAATGCAGGCAAATACGTGAACGCGGGTTGACTCATCCCGCCCGATAACCATGGCCCGGTTCAGGGCGGGCTGTTCCGAGCGGGTGGGATCGTACACGACGAATATATTTTTGAATTGCATAAATATCCCCTTTTGCTTTGTTAACCATTTTATTTTCAGGGGAATATTTAGAATACACATTCTAATTCTGTCGAAAAGTGCACTTTTCGGGGTTTATGCTTGATCACGGTCAATTTTGGCTCCAATCATAGGCTCTCCAATAGAGTACGAGGATGCTTTTCAGGGTGTAAACTGACGCCGGGAAAGTGGCAGCGGCAGGCTGTTTTACAGGCGGTGAGAGGAATATCATGCCCGGCAACAACACGATTTTCGAGCCACTGTGGGTCGATGCCCCGGATGCCCTCGAGAGACTCGAGCAGAAGTGCAGCGATGGCCTGATCGGTGAGGAGCTGCGCGGGAGACTCTCCCACCTGATCAAGTTCGGATGGGTGGTTATTCCCGGCGCCATCAGCACGGAGCTGGCGGACGAACTCTCGGCAGAGATCGACCACGTGGTGGATGCGCCGGAATTCTTCGTTGCCCGGACTGAGAACCAGCCTTTTCTGCACCCGACAAAGGCTGTTTACAGCGATCCCGCGTTTCGCCTCCTGGGTTATCATGTGAACTCGCGCCTGGCGCAGCGGGCCGTCTTCGCGCCCGGGATAGTAGAAGTGCTCCGTGCGGGGTTCGAGGAAGGGGTCAACGCGTTCCAGTCGCTTGTCTTCCGTTACGGTTCCCAGCAGGAGAAGCACCAGGACGGTGCCTATGTGGTGGTGTCCAAGCCGCTGCAATTTATGGCGTCCTGGATTGCGCTGGAGGACGTGACAGCGGGCAGCGGTGAACTGGCCTACTACTCCGGAAGCCACAAACTCGACGATTTTCTCTTTCCGGGCAACTCCAAAGCCTGGCACCCCGAAGCCCACGGCAAGCCGGTACACAGGGAATTCCTCGACTCCCTGGTCAGTCGGTGCGAGACGGCCAACCTGCCCCTGGAGACCTTTTTGCCCAGGAAGGGGGACGCATTGATCTGGGCGTCAGACCTGGTTCACGGTGGCTCGAAGATCGCCAACCAGAACACCCGGCGCTCGTTCGTGACCCACTACTGCCCGGTTTCGGTGAAGCCAAATTTTGCCAATTTCACGAAGCATTATTACGAGCAGAAAGTGGCAGAGAACTGCTATATCAGCTCGAGACATTACGATTTGCGTCCGGAAAGTTTGCCCAAACGGCTTCTGGATGGGCTGCTGCGGCGGCAACCGTACAAGCGGCCTACCGTCACCTGAAATCTGCCCCGCCCGTGGTGGTCACTATGCGGGGTTGATCCTCAAGGGACGGCTGAGGCAGTAAGCTCCTCTGCCGTGGGCGTTGCGCGAAGAGTGAAAAGCGCAATTGCACTGATACCCATCAACACCATCGTTAACGTGAGAAATGGCGCGTAACTGCCATAATGGTCAAACACCGCGCCAGCACCAAGCGGCCCGAAAGCGACCCCGAGGGAAAGCGCCATCACCATCGCACCGTACAAAGCCCCGAAATTCTTCAGGCCGAAGTATCTTGCCGCCAGATAGGCGATGACATCCACCTCGGACCCCAGGGTGAGGCCGAATATCGCCGCTGCGATGGACTGGCTGACCGGGTTGGCGCCATCAAACAACAGGAGACAGCAGGCAGGTATCGGGATCAGGAAGGCGATGGCGCCAACCAGGTAACCGGGATACCTGTCGAGCAGCACGCCCGTGCCCAGGCGGCCGATGATCGAGAAGATACCTACCAGGGAGGCAACGCCGGCCGCGGCCAGTGGTTCCGTTCCACTGTCTGTCAGGATCGGCACGAAATGGACCACGATACCGATCGCCGTAAAGGCGAAAAAGCCGCCGGCCATGATCAGCTTGTAGAGTGCCGGTGAACGTATGCCCTCGGACAGGCTCACGCCTGCCAGTGCGCGCACGGTGTCGGAGGCCGATGTTCTCTGCTTTGAATCCTGGTCCTGCGCCCCGCGAAAGAACAGCAACAGCGCCGGAAATACCAGCACCAGCCAGACACCGCTCATGGCCATGAAGGCTGTACGCCAACCGTAGGAACCGATCAACCAGGTCGCGAGAATCGGAAAAACCGTGGCGCTGACCGATGCCCCGGATAAGGTAATCGCCAGGGCAAGACCCCGTGAGGCCTCGAAGCGGCTGGTAACCGCGCTGGTCCAGACCGTTGCCTGCACCCAGAGTGTGGCAAAGGCGAGAATGCCCCACAGCATGATCCAGTTGGATTCGTCCCCTGTCGCGGTCCCTAGCAGGGCAACGGCGCCACACATCAATACAACGCCCACCAGTCCGACTCGGCGCGGGCCGATCCGGTCAACGAGCATCCCTATGGGCACACAGAAAATGGCACTGAAGAACGCGGCGATGGTTATGCCTGAGGAGATCTGCGCGCGAGACCAGTCAAATTCCCTGGAAATCGGTTCGATGAATGGCCCCATGGCATAGACATACATAACCGCAGTGGCATAACCCAGGCCGGCAGCGACCGGTAAAGGCCAGAAGCCGCGCCACTCCGCCATCGCACTTTTTGATAGGACCATCAAATACCCCAGCAAATTGGTTGTTATGGGTTGTGCCCCGCGGGCGCCACAGGCTCGAAGCTTATGGGGCGTAGGGAGCTTATACGTGCGCCATTGTGCCGGAATGCATACACTGAAAAAAGTGGTAATGAAGTACCAGGAAAATAGCCCCGATGTCGGGAACGGATGATTTATTGCGGTTGGTGTTGCATCACGCGACTGCTCAGGCTTTGGTATGGTTGACTTCACCCTGCATGAGATGGCCAGGAACGCGGGTACCCTGGAAGCACTGGAGGAGAATGGCTGATGGCTGCCTATGGGAACGATCTCGATAGTCGAAGACAGGTTGTTGCGGCCATTCGCTCCCTCGTGGCGAAGGGCCTGACCAGTGGCACTTCAGGCAACGTGTCCGTGCACTGCGGGGATGGTGCCATGCTGATCACCCCGACCGGGGTAGCGCCGGATCGGCTGGAGCCGGAGCACATCGTGTTCATGTCCCGCGATGGCGAGTGGGGTGAAGATCAGCTGGCACCTTCCAGCGAGTGGCATATGCACGCGGATATTTACCGCAACAAGGCCGGGGCGGAGGCGGTAGTGCACTGCCATTCCCCATACGCCACCATCCTGGCCTGCGCTCACAAGCCCATTCCTCCACTGCACTACATGCTGGCCGCCAGTGGTAGCTGCGAGATTCCCCTGGCGGATTACGCCACGTTTGGCACCCAGGCTTTGTCCGATGCGGCACTGATGGCGCTGGATTCCTCCCTGGCCTGCCTGCTGGCCAACCACGGGCAGCTGGCTACCGGCGATAACCTGGAGGATGCCCTGAAGCTCGCGGAACTGGTGGAGGAAATTGCCCACTGGTACTGGGGTGTGCTGGCAATGGGCGCCGAGCCGAAACTATTAAGCAATGAGCAGATGGATGAGGTGCTGACGGCCTTTGCCACCTATGGTCAACAGTCCAAATGACTTCAGGTTCAAGGGGTCAGGTTCAAGGGGTCAGACTCCTTGATTCTTCATTGATTCGAGGAGTCTGACCCCTTGGATGTAGGCTCAGCGAGCCGATGTCCAGGGCGGCGATTTGAACGCACGTTCGGCATCCTCACCGCCCGGTTCCATGAAGTCGTGCATTGAATCATCGGTGAAGTAGCGCCAGAAGTGCTCGGCCACGGCCGGCGCCGCAATCGAAAAGTCCCCCGCC
>JAHEEV010000139.1 GCA_024640505.1 Halieaceae bacterium | reverse complement strand
GGGTGTGGGCCACCGTAAATGCTTCCCCGAAAGCGCCTTTTCCAACTATCAGCCGGTATGTACAATAGGCAGTCCCCAATCCTGGAGAGAGCTGTGCAAACAGCGATGCGTAACAGCGTGGACCGTCTGTCCATGCGCGAGGTCACCTGCTGGCGATGGTAGCCAGGGCTTTGCCGCGACCTGATTACGCCCAACCATTCTCCGAGGATATCCCATGAACCCGCAGGATTTTGCTGCGTTGGCAGCACAAGATTACAACCGTATTCCCGTCAGCCTGGAAGTGCTGGCCGACCTGGAAACCCCCGTCAGTGCCTACCGCAAGCTGGCGGAGGGGCCCTATTCCTACTTCTTTGAATCGGTGCAGGGGGGTGAAAAGTGGGGTCGCTACTCCATCATCGGACTCCCCTGTCGCACCGTGCTGAAAGTCTTCGGTTACCGGGCGGAAACGTGGGTGGATGGCAGTCTCGTTGCGAGCGAGGAGGTCGCGGACCCGCTGGCCTATGCCGAGGAATTTCAGCACCGCTATCGCGCGGCGCCGCGGGATGACCTGCCCGTTTTCCACGGGGGTCTGGTGGGATATTTTGGTTATGACACGGTGCGCTATGTGGAGCGGCGGCTCGCGGATAGCGTGCCCAAGGACGAGTTGGGCACGCCGGATATCCTGCTGATGGTGTCGGAGGAGGTGCTGGTATTCGACAACCTGGCCGGCACCATCCGCCTGATCGTCAACGCGGACCCGTCCCGGGACGATGCGCTGGCCAGCGCGGAACAGCGGTTACGGGACCTGGTCTCACGGCTGCCCCGGCCTGTGCCGCCGCTGCCCGATGTGGTGCTGGATGCTGCGGGCAGTGCGGAGCTGGAGGGGCAGGCAGCGTCTGATTTCACCCGGGAGATGTACGAGCAGGCAGTCGACAAGGTCAAGGAGTACGTGCTGGCCGGCGACGTGATGCAGGTCGTGCCCTCCCAGCGGATGAGCATTCCTTTTACCGCGCTGCCCCTGAATCTCTACCGCGCCCTGCGCAACCTCAATCCTTCCCCCTACATGTATTACCTGGACCTGGGAGACTTCCACATCGTCGGCTCTTCCCCGGAGATCCTGGCCCGCCTGGAGAAGGGGGTGGTGACCGTGCGCCCTATTGCCGGTACCCGGCGCCGCGGTCATTCGGACGAGGAAGATGACGCCATGGAAGCGGAGCTGCTGGCGGACCCCAAGGAGATCGCCGAACATCTCATGCTCATCGACCTGGGGCGCAACGACGTCGGGCGGATCGCCGAGACCGGCTCCGTGGAGCTCACCGACAAGATGGTGGTGGAGCGCTACTCCCATGTCATGCATATCGTGTCCAACGTCAGGGGTAGACTGAAAGCCGGTAAATCCGCCATCGACGTCCTCCGGGCCACCCTGCCGGCGGGAACCCTGAGTGGCGCCCCGAAAATCCGCGCCATGGAGATCATCGACGAACTGGAGCCGGTCAAGCGCGGGGTTTACGGTGGCGCCGTGGGTTACATCTCCTGGGCCGGAGAAATGGACACGGCGATTGCCATCCGCACTGCCGTGATCAAGGACGGTCGGCTGTACGTGCAGGCGGGCGGTGGCGTCGTGGCGGATTCGGTACCGCGCCTGGAGTGGAAAGAGACCCACAACAAGGCGCGGGCCATGTTCCGGGCCGCATCCATGGTGCTGGCGGGGGAGGCGAACTGATATGTTGCTCATGATCGACAACTACGATTCCTTCACCTACAACGTGGTGCAGTACCTCGGTGAACTGGGCGCTGACGTGCACGTGGTGCGCAACGACGAGATCGCGGTGGAGGATATCGAGGCTCTGGCGCCGTCGAAAATCGTGATCTCGCCGGGGCCCTGTACACCCAATGAGGCGGGCATTTCCATGGCGGTGATCGAGCAGTATGCCGGCCGGCTGCCTATTCTCGGTATCTGCCTGGGCCACCAGTGCATCGGGCAGGTCTTCGGCGGCAGGGTTGTGCGTGCCCGCAAGGTGATGCATGGCAAGACATCACCCATTTACCACCGGGAAGAGGGGGTGTTTCGCGGCCTCAGCAAGCCCTTCGAGGCGACCCGCTACCACAGTCTGGTGGTGGAAAAGGAGAGCCTGCCGGACTGCCTCGAGATTACCGCCTGGACCCGGACGGAGGATGGCGAGATGGACGAGATCATGGGCCTGCGCCATCGAGAGCTGTCAGTGGAGGGCGTGCAGTTCCATCCCGAGTCTATCCTTACGGCTCACGGACACGACCTGCTGCGAAATTTTCTCGAGTATTGAAGGGGATTCACCAATGAATGTGCAACAGGCCCTGGCCCGGGTGGTGGAGAGTAACGACCTCAGTCGGGACGAAATGGCGTCAGTAATGCGGCAGGTAATGACGGGCGAGTGCACGGATGCCCAGATCGGTGCGCTGCTGGTTGCCCTGCGCATGAAGGGGGAGACCTCGGAAGAGGTGGCGGGTGCGGCCCAGGTCATGCGTGAACTGGTCACGCCGGTTGAGGTTCACGGGGAACACCTGGTGGACCTGGTGGGTACCGGCGGTGACGGCGCCAATCTGTTCAATGTATCCACCGCCTCCACGTTTGCGGCGGCGGCAGCCGGCGCGCGGGTGGCCAAGCATGGTAACCGCTCGGTATCCAGCACCAGCGGCAGTTCCGACGTACTGGAAGAGCTGGGCATGCCGCTCGATCTCAGCCCGGAGCAGGTGGCCCGGGCTATCGACGAGGTAGGCGTGGGGTTCATGTTCGCCCCCGCGCATCACAGCGCCATGCGGTATGCGATCGGTCCTCGCAAGGAGCTGGGCCTGCGCACGATCTTCAATATCCTGGGACCTCTGACCAACCCGGCCGGGGTCAAGCGGCAGGTGATCGGCGTGTTCTCTCCGGAGCTGTGCCAGTCTATGGCGCAGGTACTCAAAGCGCTGGGTGCGGAGCACGCCATGGTCGTGCATTCGGACGATGGGCTGGATGAGATTTCCATTGCCGCGGGCACGCAAGTCGCCGAACTGCGTGACGGGGATATCACGACGTATCACATCACCCCGGAGGAGTTCTCCATACCGCGGCAGAGCCTGGATGGATTGTCCGTGGACAGTGCCGGGGCTTCTGCCGGCCTGATCCGCGGGGCCCTGGGCGGCGCGGATGACGAGGCTTCGCGGAAGGCCGCCGCCATCATTACCCTCAATGCCGGGGCCACGATCTATGTGAGCGGTGTGGCCGCCACCCTGGCCGACGGCATGGCCATGGCGGACGACGTGCTGGCCAGCGGCCAGGCCATGGAGAAACTGACCGAGTTCATCGCTTTCACCCAGCTGATGATCGGGGCGGAGTAGGGGACGTGGCCGGCACCATTCTGGACAAAATCATGGCGCGCAAGCGCAAGGAAGTGGCGGAGCGTCGCGCGCGCGTTTCTCTCCATGAGCTGGAACAGCGTAGCGCGGAGCAGGAGCCACCACGCGGTTTTGCCGGTGCCTTGCAGCGCAGGGTTGCGGCCTGCGAACCCGCGATCATTGCCGAGGTGAAAAAAGCCTCTCCCAGCAAAGGGGTGATACGGGCCGATTTCGATCCGGTCAGTATCGCTTCGAGCTATGAGCGGGGAGGTGCCACCTGCCTGTCGGTCCTCACCGATATCGATTTTTTCCAGGGCGCTGACGCCTACCTGCAGCAGGCGCGGGGTGCCTGCGCACTGCCGGTGCTGCGCAAGGATTTCACGGCAGACCCCTACCAGGTTATTGAGGCGCGAGCGATAGGGGCTGATGCGATTCTGTTGATCGTTGCAGTGCTGTCTGACGGGCAGTTACAGGAACTTGCCCACGCGGCCGCGGAAGCGGAGCTGGACGTGCTGGTCGAAGTGCACGACCGGGCGGAACTGGAGCGCGCGCTGGAGCTCTCCACGCCCCTGCTCGGTATCAACAATCGCAACCTGCACACCTTCGAAACCCGCCTTGATACCACCCTGGAGTTGCTGCCCCACATTCCAGAGGGCCGTGTGGTGGTTACCGAGAGCGGTATTCACAGCGCGGAGGACGTGGCCCTGATGCGCGACCATGCGGTGCACGCCTTTCTGGTCGGTGAGGCCTTTATGCGAGCGGATGAGCCGGGCGAGAAATTGCGGGAGCTGTTCTTTCCGGCCGTGTAGGGTCGGCGGGGTGTGTGCGGGCCACCCATGGCCGAGCGAATCCGGCCCTGCATGACCTTGCGATTCGGGATCACCGGGTGCCGTATACCACCATGGTCTTGCCCGATACGGCCACCAGTCCCTGCTCCTCGAGTGATTTGAGCACGCGACCCGCCATCTCCCGTGAGCAACCGACGATCTTGCCCAGTTCCTGCCGGGTGACCTTGATCTGCATGCCATCCGGGTGGGTCATGGCGTCCGGTTCCCTGCAGAGATCCAGCAGGGTGTGGGCAATGCGCCCGGAGACGTCGACGAAGGCGAGATCGGTGAGTTTGCGTGTGGTCTGGCGCAGGCGCTTGCCCAGCTGTCTCGATATGGCGAACAGGATGTCGGGAAACTGGTCCTTGATCTTGTGGAATCGTTCGTAGGATATTTCCGCGACCTCGCACTGGGTCTTGGCAACGACCATGGCGCTGCGCACCTGGGGCTCCTCGTCGAACAGGCCCAGCTCCCCGACGAAATCGCCGGGGTTGAGGTAGCTGACCACCATCATATGACCCTTTTCCGCCTCGTCCTCCACCATCACCGAGACCGACCCCTCCAGGATCAGGTACAGGGAGTCACATACCTCGCCCTGCTGCAGGATATTGCTCTTGGCCTTGTAATCCTTGCGATGGCAATGTCTCAGGAAGCTTTCCACGTTCGGGATGGCCTGGGTTATCTGGGGCTTCAGCATCCGAGCAACTCCTGAAATGACTACAAGTTGCATGGATTCTAACCGAGAGCGGGCCAGAGTAAAACGTAACTTGTTGTGCTAAGCTGCAGCGCTTTTTTTCGACGGGGAATCAGGTCTCAATGGAAGCGACGGTGAAGTGGACGGACGGTGCCATGTTCGTGGGCGAGAGCGGCAGCGGCCACAGCGTGATCATGGACGGTCCGGAGGACCTGGGCGGCCGCAACCTGGGGCCGCGGCCCATGGAGATGTTGCTGCTCGGCACGGGCGGCTGCTCGATCTACGATGTGCTCAGCATGCTGAAAAAATCCCGGCAGCAGGTGGTGGATTGCCGCGTGCAGATACAGGCTGATCGCGCCGACGCGGTGCCGGCGGTTTTCACCCGGATCAATATGCATTTTGTGGTGATCGGCGTCGGCCTGAAGGAAAACCACGTGAAAAGAGCGGTCGAGCTGTCCGCGGAAAAATACTGCTCGGCCTCCATCATGCTGGGTGCAGCGGGCGTGGAAATGAGTCACAGCTACGAGATACGGGAATTCGACCCGAAAGCCTGAAGACGAACCATTGTCGGGCAGGCTCTATCGGGACGGACGCTCTCTGTGGGGCGCTCTTTCAGAGCGATGGTATCAGGCAAAATATTTTATCGGCCGCCGAGCGGCCTCCCACAGGTACTCCCATATTGTAGGAGCGGTCTCCGACCGCGATAAAGGCGGGCCATGATGCATATGGGCCGTGGACGGGACCGCAACCCCCCGATGACAGCGGTATCCTAAACCCGGTAACTGCTCCGGGTCATCACCTTGGCCACAGCCGACATGGCATCCTTGACCGGTCGCGGAAAATCAGTACCGCCGGCCTGGAGGGCATTGTCACCGTGACGCTGTTCATCCTCCAGCATCTGCTGCAGGATCAGCTGTGACTTGCGGTCCTCCTCGGGCAATTGCTGCAGATGCTCCTTCAGATGGTTGCAGACCCGTTCCTCGGTGGCGGCCACGAAGCCCAGGCTGACCTTGTCACCGATGGCGCCGGCGACCGCGCCGAGCGCAAACGAGAGCCCGTACCAGGCGGGGTTGAGGTAGCTGGTGTGGCTGTCCAGTTCCTGCAGGCGCTGCTCGCACCAGACCAGGTGGTCGACCTCCTCCTCTGCAGCCTGCTGCATCTCCTCGCGCACCGTGGGCAGTTTGGCCGTCAGGGCCTGGCCCTGGTAGAGGGCCTGGGCGCAGACCTCCCCGGTGTGGTTCACCCGCATCAGTCCCGCCACGTGGCGGCGTTCTTCCGGTGATAACTCGGTGTCATCGTGCCCTTCGGAGGGAGAGGGGCGAGCGGCCGTATGGCCCTGGCTGGTCATGGTGCGCAGCACGGTGTCCGCCTCGGAGATGAGGCGATCGATAAGAGAGAGGCGACGCTGGCGCATGGGTGAGTCCGGTCTCGCTGTGCTAATGATCCTGACTATAGCGCGCGATGGCGCGCCAGCCAATGTCGCGGCGCAGGGTCATGCCGTCCCAGCTTATCTTTTCTGCCGCGGCATAGCAGGCCTGCTGGGCGGCGGCGATATCTTCCCCCAGGGCAGTGACGCACAGCACCCGGCCACCGCTGGTGACGACCTGGCCGTCCTGCTGGGCGGTTCCGGCATGGAAGACCTTGATGCTGTCCGGTTGGGGGGCATCCAGCCCGCTAATTGGCGCTCCCTTGGCGTAGTTGCCCGGGTAACCGCCCGCTGCCAGCACCACGCCAATGGCGCAGCGAGGATCCCACTGGGCGCTCGCCTGGTCCAGGGTTCCCGCCAGGGCACTGTCGCAAAGGCTGACCAGGTCCGACTGCAGGCGCAGCATGATGGGCTGGGTCTCCGGGTCGCCAAAGCGGCAGTTGTACTCGATCACCCTGGGCTGCCCGTCCGCCGTGATCATCAGGCCGGCGTAAAGGAACCCGGTATAGTCATTGCCTTCGGCGGCCATGCCGCGGATCGTGGGTGTGATCACCTGGTCCATGATGCGCTGGTAAACGATCTCGTCCACCACCGGCGCCGGTGAGTAGGCGCCCATACCGCCGGTATTCGGGCCCGTGTCTCCCTCGCCGATGCGCTTGTGATCCTGGCTGGTGGCCATGGGCAGTACGTGTTTACCGTCTGCCAGCACGATGAAGCTGGCTTCCTCGCCCTCCAGGAATTCCTCGATCACCACCCGGCAGCCGGCTTCCCCGAAGGCATTGCCGGAGAGCATATCCGTCACGGCCGCCTCCGCCTGCTCCAGCGTTTCAGCCACGATGACGCCCTTACCCGCCGCCAGCCCGTCTGCCTTGACCACGATAGGGGCGCCCTGCTCCCGCAGGTAGTCCAGGGCCGGTGCCAGTTCGGTGAAGTTGGCATAGGCGGCCGTGGGGATATTGTGGCGGGCCAGGAAGTCCTTGGTGAAGGCCTTGGATCCCTCGAGCTGTGCCGCGCCCTTCCCGGGACCGAAGCAGCGCAGGCCGCGCTCACTGAAATAATCCACCACCCCGTCCACCAGCGGGGCCTCGGGGCCGACGATGGTCAGGTCAACACCGTTGCCCTCGGCGAAATCTGCCAGCCCGGCGAAATCCATCACGTCGATGGGTACATTTTCCATGTCCGGCTCGGTAGCCGTGCCGGCATTGCCCGGGGCCACGAAGACGGTCCCGACCTGCGGTGACTGTGCGGCTTTCCAGGCCAGGGCGTGTTCACGCCCGCCACCGCCGATGATCAGTATGTTCATATCAGTGCCTGAAGTGCCTCATGCCCGTGAACACCATTGCCATCCCGTGTTCGTCCGCCGCGGCGATCACTTCCTCATCGCGGATGGAGCCGCCGGGCTGTATCACCGCGGCGATACCGCGCTCACCGGCGCTGTCGATGCCGTCCCGGAACGGGAAGAAGGCATCCGAGGCCATGACTGACCCCTGCACGGCCAGTCCCGCGTGTTCTGCCTTGATGGCCGCAATCCTGGCGGAGTTCACGCGGCTCATCTGGCCGGCGCCCACGCCCACCGTCTGGCCGTTCGCAGCGTAGACGATGGCATTGGATTTCACGTACTTGGCCACCTTCCAGGCGAAGAGCAGGTCCCGCATCTGCTGTTCCGTTGGCTGAACCTTGCTGACAACCCTGAGGTCTTCTGCCGTCACCATGCCCAGGTCGCGATCCTGCACCAGCACGCCGCCGTTGACACGCTTATAGTCCAGGGCGGGTAACGGGGCGGACCACTCGCCGCAGACCAGCAGTCGCACGTTCTGTTTACGGGCTACCACCGCGGCCGCATCCTCGCTGACATAGGGGGCGATGATGACTTCCACGAACTGGCGCTCGACGATGGCTTCCGCCGTGGCCTCATCCAGTTCCCGGTTGAAGGCGATGATCCCGCCGAACGCCGATTCCGGATCCGTGGCGAAGGCCAGTTCGTAGGCCGTGCCGATGTCGCCCGCCACGGCCACGCCACAGGGGTTGGCGTGCTTGACGATGACGCAGGCGGGCTCGTCGAAATTCTTCACACATTCGAGGGCCGCGTCCGTGTCCGCCACGTTGTTGTAGGACAGCTCCTTGCCCTGCAACTGCTTGGCCGTTGC
>JAHEEV010000138.1 GCA_024640505.1 Halieaceae bacterium | reverse complement strand
TGGAGGTGACCCAGACAGCCGCACCCCGGCACACGAGTCGACAGTTACCGTTGCTCCCTTCCGGGCCTGGCGGGGTTCACTATCTATCGTTGCGAGGGGACCACCTGGGCCACCACAGAGCCTGCACCCGGGGTGCAGAGGGCGCGTATTGTCCGTCAAAGCACCAACGGCTGCAAGGCATGAGCTGAATTAAAGCTTGAACCCTATGTTAAAGTCAGTAACATAATGTTAGATACATTAACATTCCGGATTCTCATGCCCAGAAGTCACCCGGCAGATCCATCTCACAAGCCTGGCAGGTCTGCCCAGGGGCTGGTTGGAGTGGGGATTGCCGCACTGATCGTCATCCTGCTGACCGCCCTCCTCAATGTCCGGGCAGCCTTCACCGATGGGCCGCCTCCCAGGACACCCCTGACAGTCGATACCACCCTGTATCGCCTCCAGGACAGCTACGTCCGCACCGTGTCCTACCTGGGCCTGGTCGTTGCAGGCAGGAAAGCCAATCTGGCTTTCGAGATCCCGGGCAGAATAGCCTCACTCCCAATCCGCCAGGGGAGCCCGGTGAAAACGGGCGATGTGATAGCCCGGCTGGATGATGCCTCGCTGCAGGCCAGGAGGCAGGCAACCGCTGCGGCGTTAAAGCAGGCGCAGGCCGAACTGGAACTGGCCCGGCTGAAGGCCAAACGTCAGAAGGACCTGAGAGCAACCGATGCGGTGTCGCGGGAAGCCTTTGACGAGACCCGCCTGCGCGCCCGGGCCCTGCAAGCCCAGGTGGAGGCCGCGTCGGCCCAACTGGCAGGCATCGATATCGACATCGAAAAATCCCGCCTCGTCGCGCCCTACGATGGGTTGATCGCGGACCACTACGTGCATGAAGGTACCGTTGTCAATCCGGGCGTTCCGGTGGTCCGGTTGCTGGAAACAAAGCGACGGGAGGCCCACATAGGCGTCGCTGCAGCCCGGGCCCGGAACCTGGACAGGGGCAGTCGTTACACGATCACCCTGCACGACCGGCAGATCGCCGCGGAGCTGCTCACGGTGCGACCCGACGTGGATCCGGTTACCCGCTCGGCCACGGCCGTATTTGCCATACCCGAGGAGATCGATGTCCTGGACGGTGAGCCTGTCAATCTGGAGCTGGAAGAGAACGTCGAGTTGCAAGGCGGCTGGTTGCCGATCAGTGCTCTGCTGGAAGGTGAGCGCGGTGTGTGGACCGTGTTGCGCATCGAGGGAGACCGTGAATCGACGGTCACTGTCCGGGAGGGCGTGGAGGTGCTGGATATCCGGGGCGACCAGGCATTCGTCCGCGGCACGTTGACAGACGGCTCCCGGGTCGTGGCCACAGGAACGCACCGCGTAACGCCGGGAACTCCCGTACAGCTCAAGGGAAACCGCTGAGGTGTTCGCCCGCTACATTTACCGGCATTCGCGCTACTTCGCGCTTATCATCGTTTGCGCTTTCGCCGTCGGAATCAACAGTTTCAACGCCATCTCCCGCCAGGAGGATCCCACGCTCACCAATTTCGTGGGTAATATCACCACCTTCTACCCGGGCGCGACCCCGGACCGGGTTGAGGCCCTCATAACCCGGCCGCTGGAGGATGAGCTGCGCACCATCTCCGAGATCGAGGAGGTTCGATCCACTTCCAGCAGTGGTGTGTCATTTATTACCATCAGGCTTGCCTGGGTGGTTACCGGCAATAACCTCGACCGGGTCTGGTCGGAAGTCCGGGACGCGATGGCGGAGGCAGCACTGCAATTTCCCGCCGGCGCGAGTGCCCCCAGTTTCGACAATGACCGCGCCACCTCCTTCACCACGATCGTGGCTCTCTCCTCTGCAGGGGAGACGGATGTCCCCCTGTCGATCCTGCATCGACTGGCCCAGGATTTCGCGGACCGGGCGCGCAACCTGACCAACACCAAATTGGTGGAGATGTTTGGTGAACCGGTGGAGGAAATCCGGGTGGAGGTGGACGAGGCAGCGCTGCTCTCGCGGGGCCTGAGCCTGCAGAAGGTCGCCGCTGCCCTGCAGGCCGCGGACGTGAAAATGGCCTCGGGCCGCGTCACCGGCGGGGGCACTGACATGCTGATCGAGGTGGCCGGTGATCTGGACTCCCTCGAGCGTATACGGCGGGTGATCGTCAATACCTCCCCCAGTGGCAGTGCCACACACCTGGCTGATATAGCGCGGGTATACCGTGCCGCCGTCACCCCGCCTCCCACCATGGCCATTGCCGAGGGCCGGCCGGCCATCCTGATTGGATCGATCATGGAACCCGGTGGGCAGGTGGACGTATGGAGCGACACGTTCAATGACATGGTGGAGGCCTTCCGGCAGCAGGCGCCGGCCGGCGTGAAGATCGAGGTCACCTACGACCAGAGTATTTACGCCCGGGAGCGCCTGACGGAGGTCGCGGGAAATCTCGCCATCGGTGTTGCACTGGTGCTGCTGGTACTGCTGTTGACCCTGGGGTGGCGGGCCGCCGTGGTGGTTGCCGTGATCCTGCCGCTCTCCGGGCTGATCTCCATCACGGTGATGGAGCGCTTCGGGATCGCGCTACAGCAAATGTCAGTCAGTGGTCTTATCGTCGCACTGGGCCTGTTGGTCGATGGCTCCATCGTCATGACCGATGAGATCCGCAAGCGACTGCTGCAGGGGCACAGCCCCATGGACGCCATTGGCAGCTCGGTAGACCGGCTGCGCATACCCCTCATTTCCTCTGCCCTCACCACGATCCTGGCGTTCCTGCCCATGGCTGTAGCACCGGGACCGCCCGGAGATTTCATCGGGAGTATCGCGAACGCGGTGATCATCATGCTGGTAACCTCGACGGTACTGGCACTGGTACTGACCCCGGTCCTTGCGGCCTGGCTGCTGCCCAGAAACCCCGAAGATGCCGCCCACTGGTACAGCGGCGGCGCCAACAGCGGCAGACTGGGCGAATGGCTCGTCAAGGCCATCGACTGGAGCCTGCGACACCCGGTGGCCGGCGTGTGTCTGGCCCTCGCACTGCCGGTCAGCGGGTTTCTGTCCTTCGGCACCCTGACCGCACAATTCTTTCCAGGCACCGATCGCGACCAGCTCTATGTCCAGGTCAAACTCTCGGACGGGCGTTCGATCTATAACACCCACACTCTGGTCGAGCAGATCGATGACAAGCTGCGGCGCGAGCCGCTGATCCGGCGTGTTGACTGGACGCTGGGAGAGAGTCCCCCCGCCTTTTATTACAACATGTACCGCACCAAGGAAGGCATCCCCACCTGGGCAGAAGCACTGGTGCTCACCAAGGATGAAAATCAGACGGATGAACTGATACGCCGCCTGCAAAGCGAAATGAACCGCGAGTTTCCCGATGCCCGGATTATCGTGCGGGGCATCGACCAGGGGCCCCCGGTCATGGCGCCCCTCGAGGTCGAGATTTACGGATCGAACCTGGCGGTTTTGCAGGAGCTGGGTGAGCAGTTCCGGCAACGCATAGACCGCATTCCGCAGGTGACCCTTACCAATACGGACCTCGTCGGCGGGGCTCCCATGGTGGTATTCAAGGTGGATGAAGAGAAGCTCAGGTTGGCCAACCTGCAGCTGATGGATACCGCCGTCGCCCTCAATGACAGCCTGCAGGGACGCGTCAGTGGCGAGGTGCTGGAGGGGACAGAGCGCATGCCCGTACGCGTGCGCCTCAATGAACAGGATTGGGGCAGCGCTGACAGAATCAGTAATTTACGACTGCCGGTGGTGGCCACGGCGGGTGTTCCAGGGGCATCGATGAACGGTATCCCCTTGAACGCAATCGGCGCGCCGGAACTGATTCCGGCACAAAGCCCCATTACGCGACTCAATGGCGAGCGCCTCAATACGGTCCAGGGCTACCTTACGCGGGGTGTACTGCCGCAAGAGGCGCTGGATCTCCTGAGCGCCGACCTGGAGCAAGATCCCATACCCCTGCCCGATGGCTATCACTACAACTTCGGTGGCGACACCGAGGAGCGGGCCAAAGTGGTCGATATCATCATGGCGCCTATCGGCCTGATCCTGGCCGCACTGGTGGCCACAATCGTGATTACGTTTAATTCCTGGCGATTGTCTGCTGTGGCTGTGCTGGTGTGTATCTGCTCCATGGGTCTATCCATACTGTCCCTGGCGGTATTCGGCTATCCCTTCGGCGTATTGTCTTTGCTCGGCGTCATCGGTTCTATCGGCGTTTCCATCAACGCCGCCATTATCATCATCACCGCACTGCAGGCCCACGAAAGTGCCCGCCGCGGCAATCTTTTCGCCGTGCGAGAAGTGGTCATGGATTCCAGTCGCCACATTGTCTCCACCACGGTGACAACCTTTGGCGGTTTCCTGCCGCTGATACTCGAAGGCAGCCAGTTCTGGCCGCCCTTTGCCATGGCCATCGCAGGCGGCGTATTGCTTTCCACGATTATCTCTTTCTTCCTGGTACCACCCATGTACGTCCTGGTCACCAGGCTGTGGAGGAGTTCTCCGGTAGCTTCGGACGAGCATTCCCCGAGGACCGGCCTGCGGTCGACATCAGCAGGGGAACGGTCGTGAGTGACAGCAAGCGATATGGCACCTATCACCACGGCGACCTGCACAATGCCCTGATCGTCGCGGCCGCGGAACTCATCGAGGAACACGGCTCGGTAGACTTTGCCATGGCCGAGGCTGCGCGCCGGGCCGGCGTCAGCAGCGCCGCACCCTATCGTCATTTCAGGGACAGGGAGGCTCTGCTCGATGCCGTGGCCCAGGTCGCCTTCATTGCCCTGGACCAGCTCACCCGGGACGTTGCCGCCTCCCATCCACGCGGCAGTGAGTCCTGCATTATTGCCCTCGGCAAGGCCTATCTGGGCTTCGTCACCGATCACCCGCAGTTCTACGACCTGATGTGGGGTGACCAGGGCTTGCGTATTACGGAACGGGACCTGGCCAATTCCGGCTTTTATGTGCTGCAAGACGCAGTCAGCGCCTGGTGCGAGGCCACTGAAATCAGGGATGAAGACACGCTGGGGCTGGCGGTAAAACTATGGGCGACGGCGCATGGGCTGGCCTGCCTGGCGATGAACCGCACCGTCGACCGCTTCATGGCGGATGCCGATATCTACGCCCTGCTGGAGAGCAGTACTCGCACGTTCCTGGATGGGCTGCGCCGTAATCCTGCTGAGAAAACGCGTCTGTGACCTGAAGGCCGGCGTTAGAAGCCGTGTTCAGCCGGCTCCAGGGCCCGCCATGCTAGTGCTCGACGAAGCATCTACTCCTCCACTTCCCGGTAGATTGCCTGGTATAGCTTGGCCGACGTACTGTTTTTGGAGGCATTCAGCGTAATTCCCCCGGACAATTTCCAACCGTCGTTAAGGTATGCTTCCACATCGCTCTTGAAAACATCAAGATTGTGGGTCGCCCCGATTACCACTTCATATTCAGTTTTCATCAATGACCTCTATCATTTTATCTGCTACCCAGCGTGACACGGCAGGAGTAAGCCCCGGAGCGTGATGGCCTTACCCCCGATACAGCCAACTGACTCGCCGGGGTGTTAACTGTTGCTTTCGAGAAATCTTTCAGTAGCCGTCTGGCCCGCAGACTGCATGATCTTTTGTACCTGGTCTATGAAATGCCAGGGGGCAAGCATCACCTTGAGCTCCTCCGCCGGTACCGGTTTGCTGAACAGGTATCCCTGAAGAATATGCGCGCCTTGCTCGGTGAGAAACACCACCTGTTTTTCGCTTTCCACACCCGCGGCAAGAATCCGGAGATCCAGGCTCCTGGCCATGGCAATGATGGCTGTAATGAGCCGGGCACCATTTTCGCTCTTTTCACTGTCCAGCACGAAGCTGCGGTCGATCTTCATCTCGTTCAGCGGGTAGCGGCTGAGGTAGCCCAGGGGTGAATAACCCGTACCAAAATCGTCCACCGAAAGATAAACACCGATCTCGCGCAACTCCTGCATAGCCTGGAGCGCATCGGCATCATTGTCGAACATAATGGCTTCGGTTAAACCAAGTTCCAGTCTTTCGGGAGAGACCCCGGTCTCCTGCAGGGCGGTGCGCACGCGTTGCACGAATCCACTGTCAAACTCGACGGCTGATACGTTGATGGATACCCGTGGCAGTTGGACCTCCAGCGCGTCGAAGGCTGTCAGTTGCCGGCACGCCTCGAGCAGCACCCACTCGCCGATTTCCGCAATAATGCCTGCTTCCTCGGCCAACACGATGAATTTGCCGGGCTGTAAAAGGCCCAGTTCCGGGTGCTCCCAACGCAGCAGGGCTTCCGCTCCCACCACAGAGCCCGACAGGGTATCCACCTGGGGTTGATAATGGAGCACGAGTTCATCGCGCGCCAACGCCTTGCGCAATTCCGATTCAAGCTTTATCCGTTCGGCACCCGCAGAACCCATGTCGCGGTCATAAAACTCCAGCCTGCCCGCAGATGAGCGCTTGGCGTGGTATTTCGCGGTACTGGCAGCCTTGAGCAGGCTCTCCACATCATCGCCATCCGCGGGTGCCAGTGCCACACCTACACTGGTTTTCACGACAATATCGTGACCATCGACCGGTACGGGGCTTGAAAGTTCATCAATGACCCGCTGGGCGACCTGCCGAGCGGCATCGATGCCCTCTACCTGGTTGAGAATGACGGTAAATTCATCGCCGCCGAGTCGAGAGATCCCTATATCCTGCTGCGGGGTCTCGAAATGTGCGACCAGGTCGCTTTCACGCAAACAAGTGGCCAGTCGCCCGGCAACCTCCTTGAGCAGCTGGTCCCCGGCATTCAACCCGAGTGAATCATTGATACGCTTGAAATCGTCCAGATCGATGAACAACAGGGCCAGTATGTGCTTATTGCGCCGGTTCAGGCGCAAGGCCATATCCAGTTGCTCGGTGAACAAACGCCGGTTTGGCAGGTTAGTCAGGCTGTCGTAGTTTGCCAGGTGCTGCAGCTGGTTCCTGGTTTCCGTGACCGTTTCCACGGCCCGGTCCAGTTCTTCACTGCGCGCTGTGAGCTGGGAGCTGCGCTCCTCGACCTTCATGCTCAGCAGGTGACGATCGACATCCCGTTCCTTGATATGGTTATGGAAGCCCCCCAGCATACCGTTCAAAACTCTGGCAATCTCCTCGACCTCACCGCTGCCTTCGATCTCCATGGGCTTCTCCAGCCTGCCGCTGGCCACTTCATCTGCTAGTTCCGCCAGCTTTTTCAGCGGCTCCGTAATGCGCCGCGCCAGGAACCAGGCCAGGCCACCCAGTAACAGGGCAAATACCAGGCCGCCCAGCATAATCCGGCGCACGGCCGGGGCGGTGTCACGCAGAAGCAGTGACCTGTCGATGACAACGTGCAGGTAGCCGATGACATGCTGGATCTCTCTGTCGTCGGGTGCCGCCAGTGCTCTCGCAAAATCCTCGGGCTGCAGTCCCCGCTGGGCCTGATTGACCACAGAAAAGATGGGCATGCTCAGATACATCGGGGCATCCGAATGCAATAGGGAAGTTACAAGCCCCTGGCCGATCTCTTTACCCGAGGCATCCGGGGTTAAGAGCCGGGACTCGGTTGCGAGCAGTTCCGACCTCAGGGCCGCAAAAGATGCGCCGCCGGCCGTGGCGGGCGCGGGTCCGTCCCGCCTGGCCAGCAATTCACCCAGTCCGCTGAAAATTGCCGCAGCTGACACCCCCCCGGGCTCCAGGAATCCCGCCAGGATTTTCTCCAGCCTGAGAGTATCGCGATTATAAATGTGGATTTGCAGGTCGGGACGGCTCAACAACCCGGCCCTGCTGCTTTCCAGAACCTGGTCGAGTCTTATCGTGTATTCCCGTGTCGCCGCTGCGAAACTCGCAACGAGACCCATGACAATAGCCGCGCTCATGAACAGGACACTGATGCGTCCGGCGACAGTCACAAAAAACCACCCGCCGCTAATAATCTGCTGCCGCAATCCCGGGTATAACTACCCTGCATGTGTCGCCCCGTTAACCAGTGATGCCTGGTATAAAACTTTTTCTTGTTATCACCCGGGTGTCAGAGGCGCTCTTTGTCGCCTTGGAACCACCCGCCGTTTCGCCCGAAATTACCACGCCTGTCGTAAATTTTGCAATGACTATCTTTTCGGGCTATCGCTGTTTCAAGTAATCTGTAAAACGTGTCTCTGGTATAGGCCCACCTCAAATCCACGATGGGCGAGCAGGCTTCTCTCAGCCTTTCAGATTGTCCCCCTTGAAGGGCGTAGGCGTC
This sequence comes from Halieaceae bacterium, assembly GCA_024640505.1. GTDB lineage: Bacteria > Pseudomonadota > Gammaproteobacteria > Pseudomonadales > Halieaceae > JARRPM01. The sequence continues at coordinate 260 of JAHEEV010000138.1, read as the reverse complement.
ACTGACGGGTGTGCCATTCCCCCTCCTTTTTATACAGGTTGAGCTCCTTGGCGCATCTTTCTTCGACACCAGGACCACCCCCCATATTTAAACTGCGATCTTTTTTCTTCATGCAGCGCTCCATTTCCAGCGCGTTACTGTGCGGGCCTCGCACTTGATTGGAACTTTTATCACTCTGGATGGCTGTCCAGGACCAGAAGCCAAGTACTGCAAACAGTACAACGTAAAGTGTTCGCTCGAACATATTATTTTGCCCCCTA
>JAHEEV010000035.1 GCA_024640505.1 Halieaceae bacterium | reverse complement strand
CGCAAAAAGTCGGGGGACTTCGTGGCGACCCCCGTATGGTTCGCGCCCGAAGACGGCAGTTATTACGTGTTCTCCGCAGGTGATGCCGGCAAGGTCAAGCGCCTGCGGAATTTCAGCGAATCCCGCGTCGCTCCTTGTACCGTGAGCGGCAGGGTCACCGGCGACTGGATAGACACCCGGGCCTACCTGCTGGATGACCCCTCCGACCAGGCGACGGCCCTGCGTGCGCTGCGCCACAAATACGGCTTGCAGATGGCGATTGGCGACATTTTTTCTAAAATCACCGGCAAGATGGGCCGCAGGGCCTACATCCGGGTGGATATCGAGGGGTCCTGATCGCCGCGCAGGCGCCGCTACACACCCGCTACCTGCGCCTGCTCCACCGCTTCAAGCCGTTCCTGGTACGTCTCGATATCGGCGCGGCGTGTGGCATTCTCGATCGCCCGGCTGATATTCCTGGAGGCCTCTTTCAGCTCATCCAGTTCGTAGTGGATGAGCCCCTTGGCGTAAAGCAGTTGGCTGTCTTCCGGCAGCAACCTCACAGCCCTTTCATAGTGGTGCAGCGCCTCGCGCCAATTGCCCAGCTCCCCGGCCCGGTCACCCCGCCAGGCATGATAATAGGGATTGCTTTCCCGATAAGTGTCCACCCGGTCTACCCAGTATTGACGCTCCTCTTCACGCCCCTGCATGCCATAAAGTACCGCCAGGTTATTCATGGCTGAATGATCCCTCGGGTCCAGTTCCAGGGCGTGCAGGTAGCTCAACTCCGCCGCCCGGTGCTGGTCGGCGAGCCGGTAGGTCGCCCCCAGGTTGACCCACAAATAGGGCATATCGGGACTCAGACGCAATGCTTGTACACCGTGGGCCCAGGCCTGCGCAAGGTCGGCATTCGCCAGGGCATCCATGGCCAGGTTGTTATGGTAGAGGGCCCCGGCTTCTTCGTCGCTGAGTTTGCGGGTTCTGGCCACATCCCGGGAGGGCACCGGGTCGATATCGACCATGAAGTGCTCACCGTTGCGCAACCGCACGGTGACGTTGACGTGCAGGCGCACGGCCACCCGGTCGCCCATGCGGCTCCACTCCGGATGAATTTCGAGCCATTGATAGTGTGCGTTCAGCCCTGCCTCCCTGGCCAGGGCTACAAAGAGACTGGCATAGGAGAGGCAGTTGGCGGCACCTCGATGAAAGGTTTCCCGGGCACTGCCCTCGGCGAAGGGGTCATACTGCATATCGAGTACGCCCCCGCCCTTGACGGCCCGGTGCAGCATCATCAGCCGCTGGCGCTCCCTCGAAACATCGCCGGTGTAGCGTTCGACAAACGCGCGCATCTCTTCGTCGAGCGCCAGCAGGTCCGGGGTGGGAGCCATGGTCTCCGCCTGCCCGGGAGAAATAGTCCGGCCATCCAGCTGCAATGGCTCCAGGCGGGATATGGGAAAGGAAGTCGGGGACGTTGAAGTGCAGGCACCAAGCACCAGCGGGATAAGAGTCGATGCCAACACGGCGGCTATTACCGACGGTTGCAGACAACCCTTTTTAGTCCAGAAAGCTGCCATGGCGCCCTCCTCTGGCCCCCAGTATAGCCCAATCGGCGGCGGGGGCGGCAGTCCTGCCTTGATCTGGGTCAATGCGTGACCGGCAGGAATCGGCCAGTCTTCTGGAAAACTCCGAAGTGCCTATAAACCTATAATGAGGAGCATCGATATGACCCAGCACTTGATCCAGGAACAGACGGAGGAAGACCAGCGCACGATGCGGCGCCTGGCTGCCGTGATCGGCGGTTTTGTTGTCGCTACGGCCGTCATGGCGCTGGTTGTCGGCCTGGTAATGGGCTGAACGCGCCGCGATTTTTCGGTCAGGCGGCCGTGTGGAGGCCACACTCCCGGCCATCGTGGACCTTGGTGGGATCGAAGTAGTGCCGACAGGTGGGCAGGCCATGCTGCTCCATGTAGGCTTCGATATCGTCCTCTGACCAGTAGAACAGCGGCGCTACCTTGATGATGCCGCGGTTGTCCGTGGAGACGATATCCAGCGTTTTGCGGTGTTCTGTCTCCTCCTGTCGTATACCCGACAGCCAGATTTCGGGCTGGAAGTCCTGCAGTGCCCTGTCGAAGGGTTCCAGTTTGACCTGCCGGGTGAACTCCTGGTGTTGCGCTTCATCATCCACAGTGGGGATGCCACCCATGATGGCGTTGCGCCGTTCGGAGGTCATCAACGGCGAGTAGACATGAATATCGACCTGCAGATCCCGGATCAGGCGCTCCGCCACCACATAGGTATCGCGCAGGTTGTACCCCGTGTCGACCCAGATCGTGGGCACGGACCTGTCCACCTGACTCACCAGGTGCAGCATCACAGCCGCGTTGCGACCCATGCTCGTGGTGGCGATGGTCCTGCGACCCCGATCCAGCGCCCAACGCACGACTTCCTGCGCGCTGGCGCTGCGCAGGGCCGCGTTCGCACTGTCTAAATCAACATCCAAGGTTCTTCACGCCCTGATTGTCCGGGAGAGGGGCAGAACTTTATAGAATCAAAAACCGGCTGACAAATAACTAAGCTTTATATGGTTATTCTTCTGCAGGCGGGCCCCGGGGGTCGCACGGCGAAGGGAGACAGCGCCTCACGGGGGGCGGGGAGCATGCTGCATGAGGTCTGGCCCCCTGCTCGACATTCGTTGTGCGACGGAGAGCGTGACTGAATGGGTGCTATGCCACTATCATGTGCGCATGAAGACATTACCATCGCACCTGATTACGGCAATTGCCGCAACACTCCTGCTGGCTGCCTGCGCAAGCGCTCCACCCGCGCGGCAGCCCCAAGCCACCGAGACTCAAATCCGGGACTTCATCGGCACAGCGGAGCTGACCGACGCCCGTGGTCGTTTCCGCGAAATTTTCTGTGCGGTGCTGGAGGAACGCGGCCCCGACCTGCCGGACTACCGTCCCTGCGAGGAGGCCCTGACCCTGGTTGCGCCGGAGGGCGGCGCGACGGGCAAGCCCGTGCCGCTGGGCGACACACAGGCCAATTACCTCGTCCTGTTGGTACCCGGGCTGGGCTGGAACTGTTTCGAAGAGTGGCTGGACCTGTCGTTTTCAGTGCCCCGGCATGTGGCGACCTTCGGCTACGAGATGCGCACTCTGGCGGTAGACGGGCTGTCCAGCACGGCCAATAATGCCCGCATGATTCGCGATTATATTGCGGCCCTGCCCCCGGAGGATGCCGGGCGGCCCCTGATACTGGTGGGATATTCCAAGGGCACCCCGGATATCCTGGAGGCAGTGACCGAGTATCCGGAGGTAGTCGGGAACAGGACCGCCGCCGTTGTCAGCCTCGCCGGCTCGGTGCGAGGTTCTCCCCTGGCGGACGATGCCACCCAGGCCCATGCCAATATGCTGACCATGGTGCCCGGTTCCGCCTGCGAGGAAGAGCAGGGAGACAACGATGCCGTGGCGAGCCTGAGAACGGACCTGCGGCGACAGTGGCTGGAGGATAACCCGCTGCCTGCAAACATCCGTTATTATTCAGTGGTCACCTATCCGGATCCCGAGCGAATTTCCTGGGCCCTGCGTAAAAGCTATCTGTTGCTGGGCCAGCAGGATGATCGCAACGATACCCAGGTCATCATTTTCGACCAGATCGTCCCGCGCTCAACCCTTACGGCCCTCGTCAACGCGGACCACTGGGCCATCGCAGTACCCATAACCAGAGGGCACCCTTTTTTGGGCAAGACCGCGGTCGACCACAACGATTACCCGCGTGAGGCCCTTGCCGAAGCCCTGTTGCGCTTTGTCGAAGAGGATCTGGCTCGCGACCAGTAGACTCTGCGGTCGGCGTTACACCCTGAAGCCAACCGGTGATTCGGCATCACTATTCAGTCTCGGGGTAACCCAGGTCGCGAATCGCCCGGCTCAGGCGGCGGCGCGGGAAAGGGTCTTTTCCAGCTCTGCATGCAGATCCAGAAACTGACCCGTCAGCTTGTGCCCCGGCGCGAGGTCGATCAGCGGCCGGTGCTCCCGATGGGACTCCTTCATCTTGACGGAGGTGTTCAGGTAGGTGCGGAATACCGGATAGCCCTCCTCTTCCAGTTCTGCCACCAGTTCGCCGGGAAGCCGCGCCTGTTGATTGAACTGGTTGATGACAATGCCCTCCACTTCCAGGTCGGGGTTGTGGTCCTCCTGCAGCTCCACGATGTTCTCCATCAGGGAATAGAGACTCTGCCGCGCAAAGCTGTCGCAGTCGAAGGGCACCAGCACCGAATCAGCCGCGATCAGGGCCGACTTGGAGTAGAAGTTGAAGTTGGGCGGGGTATCGATGTAGACCCGGTCGTACTCGTCGTTGAGCTTTTCCAGGGCGTCCCGCAATTTGTAGATTTTGTAGCGGGATTCCAGCTCCTTCTCCATGTCCGACAGCACCGGGCTGGAAGGCATGAGATACAGGTTCTCGTAGGGTGTCTCCCAGACGAAGGAATCCGGGTTCTGGCGCATCCGCCGCGAACCGACCGTCTGTTTGAACAGACCCGCCACACCCTGGGCCTCCGCGGGGAAAGCCTCGGCGTCGATCTCGCCTACCAGGTAGTGGGTGGTATTGCCCTGAACGTCGAGATCGACCACCAGGGTCCGATACCCCATGGCTGCGCCGATGGCCGCCAGGTTACAGGTAATGCTGGTCTTGCCGACCCCGCCTTTCTGATTGAAAACTACGCGTCTCATGAGGAACAACCCATCGTGGAAGGAAGTGAACGATGGCTCAACAGTCTAAACAATCGCGCCGCGAGATGTAAGTCGGGCGCGCGACGAATCAGCCCCAAACGCGACGATAAAGTTCGACGATCTCGTCTGCCCCGGGAATACGCGGATTGTTGTCCGGCGAACCCGATGCCAGGGCCTGCTCGGACATCAGCTCGAGGGCGTCGAACCAGGCACTCTCCCCGATCCCGTAGGCCTGCGGGCCGGGAACAGACAGGTCTGCGTTGAGCTGGCGCAGTCCTTCCACCAGCTTCTCCAGGGCCAGGCCATCGCTGTCCCCCTCCCCGGCCATCCCCATGCAGCGGGCACATTGGGCATAACGCACCGGGTCACCGCTGACAGACCACGCCGTGACTTCCGGCAGCAGCATGGCGTTGCTGAGCCCGTGGGGGACGTGGAACAGGGCGCCGACGGGACGGCTCATGCCGTGAATCAGTGTCACCGACGCATTGGAGAAGGCGATTCCCCCCTGGGTAGCCGCCAGCATCATGGCCTCCCGCGCCGGGCGATTGCCAGGCTCCGCGCAGGCAGTACGTAGGTTGGCGCCTATTGTGCGCATGGCACTGAGCGCCATACTGTCCGTGAATGGATTGGCCCGGCGACTGACGTAAGCCTCCATGGCATGGCACAGGCTGTCGATGCCCGTATCCGCGGTGAGGCGGTACGGCATGCTCAGCGTCAGTTCGTAATCCACCAGGGCCGCCACGGGCATGAGACCCAGGCCCATGCACAGCATCTTCTCCCCGGTTTCGGTATCGGTGACCACCGCCGCCCGGGTCGCCTCGGAGCCGGTGCCCGCGGTCGTAGGGATCGCGATGACAGGCAGGCCGCTGTCTACCAGGGCGGGCACCTTGTAGTCGCGCATGATGCCACCATGCCTTGCCAATACTGCCACCGCCTTGGCGGTATCCAGCGAGCTGCCACCCCCCAGTGCTACCAGGCAGTCATAGTTGCCCTGTCGCAGATGCGCCAGGGCCGCGTACACGCTGTCGGTGGTCGGGTCGGGCACACAGTCGGCGAACAGCCCGCAGTCGATACCGGCAAGAGCCAGCTGCTCTTCCAGCCGGTTGCCGTAGCCGCATTCGACCATGAAGGGGTCAGTGACCAGCAGAGGTCGCTCGAGACCGAGCTCTGTCAGGCTGGCGGCCAGCTGCTGGCTCGCACCCGCCCCCACCCGCAGGATCCTTGGCAGGTTGATAGTGGCCGGTTGGGCCGCGCGAGGTAGTGACATGCCGGTTTTCCGCTATGCTCAGTAGTGCCAGGGGCGAACCTTAACACATCCCCGACCACAGCAGCCGCTGTGGCGGAGACCGGTGAGGAGACGGACTATGCAGACAGCCATCGAGGAAATTCATGGCTACTGGTTCGGGGAGCTGAACGACAGGGGGCTGTGCAAAGAGGATCGCAACGCGCTGTGGTTCACCGCCCGCGAGGAGACCGACGCCGTCTGTCGCAACCGATTCGGCTCCCTGGTCGATGAGGCCCTGGACGGGGAACTGGATGACTGGGCGCTGCGGGACCGGGGGTTGGTCGCCCTGATCCTGCTGCTGGACCAGTTCACCCGCAACATCCACCGCGGTAAGGCGGCAGCCTTCGCGGGGGATGACAGGGCACTGGCGTTGGCCCAGCACGCCATCGCAACCGGCCACTACCAGCGCCTGCCCGCCATCCACCAGGTATTTCTGTACATGCCCCTGGAACACAGCGAGGATCTCGAGGTGCAGGAGGAGTGTGTGACCCTGTTCGAGGAACTGGCAGCCGTCACCGGCAGTCAGGAGGTTGCGGGGTTTACCCGCTACGCCGTGGCCCACCGGGACGTGATCGCCCTTTTCGGTCGCTTTCCCCACCGCAACGCTGTCCTGGGACGCGACTCGACGCCGGACGAACTGGCCTACCTGGAGCAGCACCGGGGATTCTGACGAACGTCAGGATCGCGACCGACTGTACTGCGACACCGGCAGGAAATCGTAGCGGTTCTCGGTCATCTCTGCCTGCCAGACTTCAAACTCACCACTGTCCAGGTCATCGTAGACCTGGTCAATGGTGCTGTTGACCTCCGGGTAGGCCACCTGGTCCCAGGGACACTCCGACCGTGAAAAGAAACCACAGGCCTGCGACTCCCTCCCTGGCAGGCAGAATTCGGTATCCACGACGGCACGGAAGCCGACATAGACCTGGTTGATAAACGTCAGCGTACCGGTCATGTACATCTGCAGCTGATGGGCCGGAAGCAGGATGCCCGCCTCTTCGTGCAGTTCCCGGGCGGCACCCTCTGCGAGGGTTTCGCCCCCCTCGAGATAGCCGCCGGGAATAGCCCACAGCCCGCGCTTGGGCTCCAGGTCCCGCTGCACCCAGAGCAGCCGGTCCTCACAGGCCAGAAAACAGGTCACCACGACCATAGGGTGATCATACAAGGGCGTCCGGCAGTGGGTGCAGAAGCGATGGTTGCGCCGCTCCCCCGCCACCTCATGCGGTTCTGTCGGGCGTCCGCATTCGGGACAGTAGCGGATTTCAGGCACGGCGACTCGCCTGCTGGGTTAGGCACATGGTCGGGACGATAGCACTTTGCCTTGGCAAAAGCATTGGCGCTATGCTTGCCTGCCGACCAGTGCCATTCCGAGGCCACGATGACCGACCAGGACCTGCGCGTACAACTGCTGCTTACCGGCAACGAGATCATGAGCGGCGATACGGTCGACTCCAATTCCGCAATGATTTCACGGCGGCTGGGGGAACTGGCAATCACGGTTCACCGCCGGGTGACGGTCGGGGATGACGTGCAGCTGCTGCAGCAGGAACTGGCAGCCATGGCCTCCGGGTCGGATGTGGTGATCGTCAACGGCGGTCTCGGGCCCACGGTGGATGACCTCACCGCGGAGATTCTCGCGACCGTGGCCGGCGTCGGCATCGAGCAGCATCCCGAAGCGGTGGCACATCTGGAGCAGTGGTGCGCCGGGCGAAACCTGCCCCTCAATGACGCGAATATGAAACAGGCCCTGTTGCCCGCGGGGGCCGCCATCATCGACAACCCCATCGGCAGCGCCGTGGGCTTTGAGCTGTCGGTGCAGGGCTGCAGAGTGATCTGCACACCCGGAGTACCCGGTGAGCTGGCCGCCATGCTGGACGAGATCCTCGCCAGCCTGGCGACACAACTGCCACGCCCCGTAGAGCGCAGTATCCTGCGCCTGCAGACTTTCGGGCTCGGTGAGTCGACCGCCCAGCAGATGATCAGCGATGCCATGCCGCACTGGCCGGATGAAGTGGCGCTGGGCTTCAGGGCCGGAGCGCCCCAGATGGAGATCAAGCTGACCATCGACCGGGCCGCGGACGCGCCCGCCCGACAGCGCTGCCGGGAAGAGCTGGAAGCACTGTTCGGGGATCACATAATCGGCGAGGGAGACACACTGCTGGCACAGCGCGTGCTGGAACTGCTGCGGGAACGGGGCAGTACCCTCACCACCGCCGAATCCTGCACCGGCGGCCTCATCGCGTCCATGCTGACACGCATCCCCGGCTCCTCTGACGCATTCCACGCCGGCTTCGTCACGTACGCCAACGACATCAAACACAGCGTGCTGGGTGTCGAGCAGAGCGTACTGGTGGATCAGGGCGCGGTCAGCGAGCCGGTGGTGCGGCAGATGGCCATGGGGGCACTGGAGAGGGCGCGGGCGGATTACGCCGTAGCCGTGTCAGGGATCGCCGGCCCGGACGGGGGCACGGAGGACAAGCCGGTGGGCACCGTGTGGCTGGCCTGGGGAGACCGTGCGCACATCCGCACCCGCTGCCTGCGCTGGCCCGTGGAACGCACCCTGTTCCAGACCATGGTGGCGGCGGGGGCGCTGGACGCTATCCGGCGCCTGCTGCTGGGTATCGAGGAGGAGCCCCGCTATTTCGCCCAGCGCCGGGCACGCTGACCCGGGTCCGGCACCCGGCGGGACACATTCTGCCCTACTCGCCCTCTATGACGAGGTGCTCATCATCAGCGGCACTGATCTTGTGCCAAACCAGGGAGTGAAAACGCACCACGCCCCCCACCTGGTCCTTGCCGCTCAACACCAGGGTCTGGCCGTCGAGTTCCGCATGGCGCAGTTGCTCGGTACCCGGAAAGTTGGGATTGAGGCTCTGGCTCACGTAATGAACCACGTCCCCCTCCACCACCCGGTAGCGGCCGGCGTAATGAAAGTAGGCACTGAAAGCCGCCGCCTTCATCTCATCCGGCAGTTTGCGGAAGCTCACATCTTCCGGCAGCCGGGGCCGGTCCCGTCGTGAGACCGAGGCACTCATCCAGCCATCTTCGCTGTACAGCAGCAAGCCCTGGGGATCCTCGCCATAAGGGTAGGTAAAATCGTCCCGGTCGGAGTATCCGATAGTCCAGGATTCCAGTTCCCAGGTGCCCAGCAGGTCCTGTTTTTCAATCATGATTGCAGTTCTCTTCTATTGTTCGCCAACAGGTCAGGGTTGCAGTTGCTCGATAGCCCAGTCGCCTCCCGGCCCCAGCACATACTGGAACCGGTCGTGCAGCCGGTGCTCGCCTCCCTGCCAGAATTCCATCCGGTCGGGAAGCACGCGGTACCCGCCCCAGAAGTCCGGTACCGGGATCTTGCCCTTGCCGAACTTCTCCTTCAGGGCACTCACCTGCTCTTCCAGCAGCGCGCGCGCGGAAATCGGCCGGCTCTGGCGCGAAGCCCAGGCAGCGATCTGGCTCTCCCTGGGCCGGGTTACGAAGTAGGCGGCTGATTCGGCCAGGCTCATCTTCTGCGCCCTGCCGCCGATGATCACCTGCCGGTCGAGTTCATTCCAGGGGAACAGCAGCGATACCCGCGGATGACCGGCGATATCCCGGGCTTTGGGGCTGCCATAATTGGTGTAGAAAACGAAGCCCCCTGCCGAGAGCCCCTTGAGCAACACGATGCGCTGCCACGGCTGCCCGGCCTCGTCGACCGTGGCCAGCACCATGGCAGTGGGGTCCGTCAGCCCGGCGTTGACCGCCTGTTCCAGCCACTGCTCGAACTGCCGGACAGGGCTGTCATCCAGCATCTCCCGGGACAGCCCCCCGGCTGTATATTCACGCCGGAACTCCTCGTAGCGCAAGGACGGACTCACTCAGGATGGTGGGAATTCGGCAAAAATGGCTGCTGCGGCCTCGCGCCGGCGCTCCTCTGCCTTCGCCTGATCCGGCTGGGCCTGCAGCCGCGACTCGATGATCGAGCGCCAGACCGACTGGTTGCGCGCCGGATCGATCATATCCACGATGAACGTCCCCTGGGTGTACTGGCGCACGCTCACATCCGAGACATTGGGGCCACAACGCCAGCAATTGTAGTAACTCATGCTGTTGTAGGTGCGCACGTCTGTGCGCTCTTCGGTCACCAGGTGCCAGGTCATCCACGCGTCGGCCGCCTGGTTGTCCTCGACGACCTGGAACCCGCGGCGGGTCAGTTCGGCGGCCAGGGACTGGTTGATGCGTTCGATCTGCATATCACTGATTTTTATCGCATTGACGCTGGTGCGGTCGACCGGCTGGATCGCGATCTTGCGCACCTTGCCGAAGTCAAAGCGCCCGTCGAAGTCCGTCACGGCCTCGATCGGGGTGCTGCAGGCCGCCACCAGGCCCAACAGGCAGAGAACAGTAAAAAGCTGGATAGTACGTATCTTCATGGGGACAACTCCTTCTGACCGGGCCCGCATTATAATCAATCGGCGGTGCTGGGATACACCGGCGCGCGCACCCCCATGGCCGGTATCTGGGGAAAGGGGTGGTATTCCCGCCAATCATCGCCAAAGTGCTCGGCGATCCTGGCACCGAAGGCGTCCCGGTAACAGCGATCCATGGCACTGACCAGTTGCTCCTCTGAGGCGACACCCAGCAGAACGGCGGCCTCCATCATGCCCTCTGCCCGCAGACGACGGGCGGGGGGCAGGTCGGCTCCCGCGGCAAGATCGGCAAACATGCCGCTCCAGCGCCCCTGCAGCTCTCTCATCAGCTCATGCATGATCTTACCGTATGTCCACCATGCCGTGTTGGTCAACGCCAGTATGCGGCGGCGGGCAAAACAGTTAAAGTCCTGCCTGCCATAGCAATATCGAGGAGATCGTAACGTGAGTGCCTTCCGCTACCTGATCCAGGCCCTGGTGTTTTGCAGCCTGCTGGTGACCGGATCGGCCGCAGCCCGCGAGTCTGCCGCCGAGCCACCGCCGATCATCGACTACCGGGAGCGCTTCCTGCCGGTTGTGGCGCAACAGGGCATGGTGGTCGCGACCGAACGATTGGCCGCGGAAGTGGGCAAACGCATTCTGCAACAGGGCGGCAACGCCGTCGATGCAGCAGTGGCCACCGGCTTCGCCCTGGCGGTGACCTACCCCCGGGCCGGCAACCTGACGGGGGGCGGCTTCATGCTGATACACCTGGCCAGGGAGAACAGGCAGGTATTCATCGATTATCGGGAGACGGCACCGCAAGCCGCCAGCCGGGACATGTTCCTGGATGAAAACGGGGAAGTCGACAACAAGCGGGCTTTCTCAAGCCACCAGTCCGCGGGTGTCCCGGGCACCGTGGCCGGCCTGCTTTATGCCCTGGAGCAGCACGGCACCATGAGCCGCAAGGAGGTACTGGCCCCGGCTATCGAACTGGCGGAAAAGGGGTTCCCGGTCTCTTTCTCCCTCAACTACGAGATCACTGCCCGGGGCCAGCGCCTGCGCGGCAACCCGGAGGCCCTCAGGTTGTTTTTCCGCCCGGACGGGGAAGCCTACGGTATCGGCGAGACCTGGCGCCAGCCGGACCTCGCCTGGACCCTGCGCCAGATTGCAGAAAACGGCCGGGACGGGTTCTACAAGGGCGAGGTGGCGCGACGGATTGCCGCCGAGATGGAGGCGGGCGACGGCCTGATCACCCTGGCGGACCTGGCAGCCTATCGCGCAATCGAGCGCACACCGATAAGGGGCAACTTCCGGGGCTTCGAGATCCTCTCCGCGCCGCCTCCCTCCTCCGGCGGTATCCATATCGTACAGATGCTCAATATCCTGTCTGGCTATGACCTGGCCGGCATGGGCCACAACAGCGCGGCCTACCTGCACCACCTGGCTGAAGCCATGAAACTGGCCTACGCCGACCGCAGCAAATATCTGGGCGATCCGGACTTCGTGGAGGTACCCGTTGCGGCCCTCACAGACCCGGCCTACGCCGCACGCCAGCGTCGCCTCATCGATCCCGGCAAGGCCACACCCTCAGACGATATCCTGCCCGGCAGGGCACTGGCGCCCGAGAGCCTGGATACCACCCACTACAATGTGGTCGACCCCCAGGGCAACGCCGTCAGCAACACCTACACCCTGAACGCGAGCTTCGGCTCCGCCATCGCCGTTCCCGGTACGGGAATGCTGCTCAACAACGAAATGCCCGACTTCGCCCTCCGCCCCGGCTACCCCAATATTTTCAAACTGGTGCAGGGAGAATCACACGCGATCGAGGGCGGCAAACGCCCGGTATCATCCATGAGTCCCACGCTGGTGTTTCGCGACGGCAAACTCTGGCTGGTCACCGGATCCCCGGGAGGCAGCAAGATCATCACCATCATCCTCCAGGTGCTGCTCAATACCATCGAGTTCAACATGAACGCGGCCACCGCCGGGATCAGCCCCCGCATCCATCACCAGTGGCTGCCCGACCAATTGCTGGCGGAACAGGGAATCAGTCCGGATACCGTGCGCCTGCTCCGAGAGATGGGCCACGACGTGGTGCAAAGCGACCGCACCTTTGGTCGCACCCACTCCATCATGCTTCAGGGCGAAAGACTCTACGGCGCCACCGACACCCGCCGCCCGGAGGGCTGGGTTGCAGGTTACTAGAGGCTGAATTTCCGGTTGCAGCGGCTTTTGTCTGCACGTGCCTGTAGTGTATATACTTGGGAGACTCGGTATAGACTCCTGCATTGCGGTAACCCCTGTGACATCTGCCCTGGCCACCCCCATCTCCCGTAAAACCTCCTCAGGCTGCCCGCTTCTGCGGGCAGCGCTGTGGCTGGTACTGGTGGTTTCCAGCCATTCGATTGGCGCTGCAGAAGCGGTGCAGGCTGCCGCTGGGAAGATCGTGCCCGCTGGCACGGGCGATAATCTCGATCTCCGTGACGCCGAGCCTCCCCCCGGCGGCCCGGTCGTCAGCCAGAGCGCCCTGTCGCGACCGTTCCTCGATGCCATCCATCGTCTCGAGGGTGACGACGGCGCCTATGCCCAGGGATTGTCTGAGCACCTCCTCGGTCTGGGCCTCACCTTGCAGCGGCAGGGCCGGCATGGCGAGGCGCTGGATGCATTCAAACGCGGCGTGCACCTGGCGCGAATCAACCACGGCCTGTACAGCGCCGAGCAGATTCCGCTGCTCAAGGCAGAGATTGCCAGCCATGTGGCTCGCGGCGAGCTGGCGGTGGCGGATGAGCGACAGCAGTACCTGTACCGTGTGCAGGTGCGCAGCCTGGACCGTGGCGAGGTGATGGCCAACGCCCTGATGCAGCAGGCCCACTGGCAGTACAGCGCCTACCGTCTCGGGATCGGCGGACCCGACTTTATGCGGTTGATGAATATGTGGGACCTTTACCGGCTGGCGCTGAATGACATTGTCGGCCGCGAGGGGGAGAATTCGTCAGAACTGCTCCCTCCGCTGTATGGAATGCTGCGAACCCAGTACCTGATCACCAATTACCGGGGGGAGGATCAATCCTCGGGCTTCAATACCGGTGAGGGGTATGCCGGCAGCGTGGAATACAACCGTTTCAACGCCTACCGCAACGACAGCTACGACAAAGGTCGCGCCGTGATCCAGGCTATTTACGACATCCGGCAGGAAGCAGAAGACCCGGTGGAGGCCGCCGAATCTCTGGTGATGCTTGGCGACTGGCTGCTCTGGAACGACAAACGGCAATCGGCCATGCAGGCCTACCAGGACGCCATGGCGGAACTTGCGACGCTGGAAGATGCCCAACAGGAGATGGATCGGTTACTCGGGCAGCCGGTTGCTCTGCCAAGTCTGGACGGTTTGAGCCCCCTGCCAAAGCCGGTGGAACCGGATGCGGCGGATATCCTGTTAGAATTCGCAGTTACATCGGGAGGGCGAGTTTCAGACCTCGAGCGCCTCGACGACAATGAAGAGTACGATGGGGTGGCCAATCGCCTGATGCGATTGTTGCGCAAAACCCCTTTCCGGCCCCGTTTCGACCAGGGGGAACCGGTACCGACGGAGCAGATCGTGAGAGCCTATGCTGTTGCAGAGTAGATCAATCGCCCTGTACGCCAGGATATCCGGGGGGATAGTCCTGTGCCTGTTGCTGGCCGGCTGTCCGAGCTCAAGCAACCCCACCCAGCCCCAGACCCCCTCAACCCCGAGTACCGCCCCTCCTCCCCCGAGCCCGTCCAGTTCCAGTTCCAGTTCGTCGAGCAGTTCCAGTTCATCGAGCAACTCCAGCTCATCCAACAGCAGTGCCGGAACGGCCTCCAGCAACGGCACTCAGGGCCAGTCAGGGGACCAGGGCACGACCCGGGAATCCTCCGGCACCGCCGGAGAGGCCGGGCAGGCGGGCGGAGCCGGTGACATCGGTGACTTCCCCCAACCGGAGTTTCCTGGCGGCGAGCAGACCGCGGGTACGGGCGGCAGCGAGCCTGCCGATCCCGTGCCCGGCACGGGCAGTGAAGGATCCGAGAGCGATGCCGCGGAACCCGGCTTCGGCGAGGACGGCGGAGGCGGGGAAGCGCTGCCCGACCTGCGCGATGAGCCCAGCTTCGAGGAGGTACTGGGCGCCATGGAAGACGCCGTGGGAGAGAGCAGCCCCGGTCAGAACGGCAGCGGCAGCATGCCAGGAGGCGGGTTGCCGGGCAGTGAGCAACCGGGCAGCGATGGCCAGTCCGGGGGCAATGGCAGCCCGGGCGGTTACGCTGGCAGCACCCCCGCTTCCGGCGGCAGCGGTCCCATGACCCCGGCGGAGCAGGTGGCGGTACTCGACGGGGAGCTGGAAAAAAGCACCGGCGAATTTGACAGCATGATCCTGGCTGAGCAGACCGCCCAGCGGCGGGCCGCCCGGGAGCAGTCATCCAGTGGGGCGGCTGGTGAAGAGACCGCCAGCGCGGGCGGCGGCTACGGTGGTGGCGACGCTGCCAGTGAAGGTGGTATGGCCGATGCCGGGGGCTACAGCACGGGAGGCGGCATGGGTGGCGCTTCCAGGGGCGGTGGCTCGATACCCCGGAACACGGCCAAGTATCCGCCTCCGGCGGACATACCCGACGGCAACGATGACGACGTGGTGGCGCGGCAGTTGCGCGAAGCAGCCATGCGTGAACCCGACCCCGCGGTGCGCGAAAAGCTGTGGGACGAGTATCGCAAGTACAAGGGAATTGAAAATTGAAGCCCCTGCAGGCGGTCCTGTCGGCAGTGGCGCTCTGTCTGCTGATGAGCGGCTGCGTCAGCCAGTCCATCAAGAGTACTTCCGTGCCGGCGATAGCGGGCGCCTCGACCGATGTGCCGGAGGCACTGCTGCTGGACGTCAACATCGCCGTGTTCGATCCGGGCCTCGAGGATTACGACGAGGAGCAGCGCATCTACCCGGAAGTGCGCAAGGCTGAAGCCCGTTACATGCCCCGGCTGTTGTCGGAAGCGATGCAGCAGAGCGGTGCCTGGGGGGCAGTCCGTGTCGTGCCCAACGCGAAACAGATCACCGACCTGACGGTGCAGGGCAGCATTCTCTACTCGGATGGAGAGCAGTTACAGCTGCACATCACTGCCACCGACTCCCGGGGTTACGTCTGGCTCGACCGGGACTATACCGGGGAGGCCAGCCGCTACGCCTACGAAGTGACCACCCGGTATAAACAGGATCCGTTCCAGGCGGTCTATAACACGATCGCCAATGATCTGCTGCAGGAACTGGAGAACCTGGAGCCGCGAGACAGGGAGACCCTGCGCACGGTCACAGAATTGCGCTTTGCCCGCAGTTTTTCCCCGCACGCGTTCGACGGCTACCTGGGGAAAAATCCCAAGGGAAAGTACCTCGTATTGCGACTGCCTGCAGAAGGGGACCCCATGCTGCAACGGGTGCGGGATATCCGCGAGCGCGACCACATGTTCGTGGACACCCTGCAGGAATACTACGACCAGTTTGATGTGGATATGCACGGACCCTACCAGGAATGGCGCAAGCTGAGCTATGAGGAGGCCGCTGCCCTGCGGGAACTCAAGGCAGAGAGCACCCGGCGCCTGATCGCCGGCGGCGTTGCAATCCTGGCGGGTATCGCCGGGGCGAGCAGCAGCGACAGTACCAGCCGGGCGGCGGGCAACGTCGCAATCATCGGCGGCGGCTACCTCCTCAAGAGCGGCCTGGACAAGCGCAATGAAGCCCAGATTCACGTCGAGGCACTGGAGGAGCTGGGCATGTCGCTGGAAGCGGAGATCACGCCGCAGGTGATCGAACTGGAGGATCGGACCGTCACGCTCAGTGGCAATGTCGAAGACCAGTACGACCAGTGGCGCGTTCTGCTGGAAGAGATCTACCGCGCCGAGGTCGGTGCCCTGGAAATACCGGAGGCCTCTGCCGCCGCGACCGATACGCTCTGACCCCGAACCCCATCCAGGCCCCCTGCTGCATGCCCTCACGTCCAGAGACCCTACAACCCACCCCCTTTGAGCCCGCTCGCCCGGAGCCGGAGCAGACCCCGCCATCTACCGGTGGTGGCATGCCCCGCTGGGTCCTGCCTGCGCTGGGAGGCCTGCTGGTGCTGGCGGCACTCGTCGTGTTCTGGCTTCCCCGGCAGGTGGAAGAGCGGGCTTTCCCGGATGAATCCGTCGCCGGTTCACCCGGCTCAGCCACTTCCCCCGAGGCCAGCCCGGGCGCCGGGTCCCCCGCTACAGTGGCCCCGGACAGCTCGCCCTGGTCGGATGCGCAGCAGGCCCGGCTGCGGAAGGAGGCCCAGGATGTGCTGGCCGAGTTACTGGACCTGCAGTTCTCCCTGCAGGAAAGGGGCGTCGAACAGTGGGGTGCGGAGCCGTTTGCCGCAGTGGCGGCAACGGCTGCTCAGGGCGACGAACTGTACAGGCAGCGGGAGTATGAAGCCGCTACCGCGCGCTATCAGGAGGGGCTGGCACAACTGCAGCAGTTGCTGGACGGCCTTCCCTCCGAGGTTGACCGACAGCTGGAGAGAGCCCGCACGGGCATCGAGGAAGGTGACGCCGGACAGGCGCAGACGGCACTGGACCTGGCGGCCTTGATGGAACCGGAAAACGCGGCACTCGCACCGCTGCGCGAGAGGTTGTCTGTCCTGCCACGACTGGCCGAACTGCTGGCACTGGCTGGCGAGGCGGAACAGGCCGGTGACCTGGCGACGGCCGAGCAACGGCTGCAACAGGCCGTATCTTTGGACGGAGACCACCTGCGCGCCGCCAGCGAACTGGCGCGTATCAGCGATGCTTACCGGCAGCAGCAGTTCAACGATGCCATGACCGAAGGGTACTCGGCCCTGGACGCGGGGCGCTTTGACGGCGCCCGCGTCGCTTTTCGCAAGGCGAGCCAGCTGCAGCCAGGCTCCGGTGAGGCCGCCAGTGCCCTGCAGGAGGTCGAGGCAGCGGAAACCGCCCATCGGCTGGCCAGCCTGAAACGGTCGGGCCGGCAACACGAGCAGGAAGAGCGCTGGCAGGAGGCCGTCTCCGCTTATGAGCAGGCGCAGAAGATCGATGCCAGTGTGCTGTTCGCCAGTGATGGACTGCAGCGCAGTCGCGGCCGGGCGAGGCTCGACAGGCAGTTCAGGGATGCCATAGAGGAGCCCGGCCGACTCTCCGACGACAAGGTTGCCCGGGCCATGGAGGCCCTGCTCGCACAGGCCAGGACGATCTCGCCAAGGGGCCCCGTGCTGGGCGGTCAGATAGAACGGCTTGAGCAGTTGCTGGCACTGGCCAACACCCCGATCACGGTCACCCTGCGCTCCGACATGGCGACCGAGGTCATCGTCTACAAGGTCGCCCGCCTGGGTCAATTCGACCAGCGAGAGCTGAGCCTGAGGCCCGGCACCTATACCGCCGTAGGGCAGCGTAACGGTTACCGCGACGTGCGCCGGGAATTCACCATCACGCACGACCGCGAACCGGCGCCCATTACCATCGCCTGCACGGAGCCCATCTGATATGGCCCAACGCGAGGTAATCCCGCCCGGCCGCATCGAGCCCAGCGACTTCCAGCCACTCGAGGCCGGTAGTGGGGAAGCGCCAAAAGGGCACAACCCGCGGCGCTGGCTACTGGCCGGGACCGTGCTGGTTTTCGCCCTGGCCATGGGTTTCCTGCTGAGTTCCCGTTCCCTCCAGCTGCTCGTGGTCGCGGAGGCGACGCCGGACATCACGATCCACGGACTGGCCCTGCCCTTCGGTGACCGCTACCTGCTGCGGCCCGGTGACTACGACGTCACGGTCACCGCCGAGGGCTACTACCCCCTCACGACCACGGTCACCGTGGGCGAAGGGGACAGTCAGGTGGTGGAACTGACCCTGCAACCGCTGCCGGGCTTGATTACCATCGGCAGTGAGCCCGAAGGCGCCACCGTCTCCATCGACGGCGAGGTCGCGGGCACGACACCCCTCGAAAAACGCGAAGTATCCGCAGGAGAGCACATCCTGCTGGTACAGGCCGAGCGTTACCTGCCCCTGGAACAGCCCCTGGCCGTTACGGGGCGCAACATCCCGCAACAGCTGGAGCTGCAGCTGGCGCCGGCCTGGGCGGAGGTCCATGTGGACAGCACCCCCCGGGGGGCGTCCATCCTGGTGGACGGGGAAGTGGCCGGCACCACTCCCGCCACGCTGGAAATTATCCAGGGAGAGCGCCAGCTGATCCTCGCGCTCGCCGGGTTCGCCGCCTGGCAGCAGACCCTTGCGATTGCCCCCGGGACACCGCTGGACCTGGGTCAGGTCGAGCTGCAGCCCGCGGCGGGCCTGCTGGACCTGGCCAGCAAGCCGACCGGCGCCAATGTCACGCTGGACGGGGAGTTCCAGGGACAGACACCCCTGACACTGGAGCTTGAGCCCGGGCGGCCTCACCGCCTGGCGGTGTTCAAGCCCGGCTACCGACGCCACAACAGCAGCGTGCAGCTGCCGGCGGCGGGCGAGGAGAGTCGCACCATCGCGCTCGAAGCCCAGCTCGGTGACGTCCGCTTCGAGATCTCCCCGGCCAACGCGATTTTGCGCATCGACGGCAGGCCCCGGGGGCGCGGCAGTCAGACTCTGTCCCTGCCTGCCTTCGAGCACACTGTCGAGGTGGTGCTGGAAGGCCACGCCACGATACGGCGCCGGGTAACACCGCGACCGGGCCTGCAGCAGCTGGTTCAGGTGAGCCTGAAGACCGAACAGGATGCCAGGCTCGCCCGCCTCAAGCCCGAAATCACCACTGCTCTGGGTCAGACACTGCTGTTGTTCAGCCCGGCCGATTCGGGAGCGGACGAATTCACCATGGGAGCCTCGCGCCGGGAGCCGGGCCGCCGGGCCAACGAGGTGCTGCACCCTGTATCCCTGCGGCGCATGTTCTACCTGCAGACCACCGAGGTCACCAACGCCCAGTTCCGCCTGTACCAGAAAAACCACAACTCCGGACAGGTCGAGGGCAACAGTCTCAACCGGGATCACCAGCCCGTGGTGCAGGTCAGCTGGCAGCAGGCCGCCAGTTTCTGCAACTGGCTCAGCCGGCGGGAGGGACTGCCGCCGTTCTACCGCGAAACCAATGGCATCGTCACCGGATTCGACCCCGCCGCTATCGGCTATCGATTGCCCACCGAGGCCGAGTGGGCCTGGGCGGCCCGGGTGAGCGGTGACAAGCTGCTGAAGTTTCCCTGGGAGGGCGGCAAATTCCCGCCCACTCACCCGGTGGAGAATTATGCCGACAGCAGTTCCGCCTTCGTCACCGGACGCACACTCAGCGGCTACAATGACGGGCATGTCGTCAGCGCCACGGTGGCATCATTCGGCCCCAACCACCGGGGGCTCTTCGATCTTGGCGGCAATGTGGCTGAGTGGGTCCACGACACCTACGGCATTCCCTCCGCCAACGGCACCACCGAGGTGGATCCTCTCGGATCCCAGACGGGTGACAATTACGTGATTCGCGGTGCGAGCTGGGCCCACAGCAAAATTACCGAGTTGCGCCTCTCCTATCGCGATTATGGGCAAGCCGGCCGCGATGACGTAGGATTCCGGTTGGCACGCTATGCGGAGTAAAGCATGATCAACCGAGGGCTCACGGTCGCCCTGTCATTCGCCCTGTTGCTGGGGGGTAATGCCGTTGGCCAGCAGCCGGCACAGGATCCGAACCAGCGGCCGGAACAACCCGCTGCGCCTCCCGCCCCTCAGCCCACGAAAAAGGAAGCGGACACCGATCCCTTCGACTACGAAGCCTCGGAACAGATCTCCGAGGACCTGTCGGTATCCTTCCCGGTGGACATTTAGGGCCTGCCCACGCCCCCCAGGACAAGACTATGAAACAGAGGATGTCATCCGAATTCATCTACCAGCTGTTCGCCCTGCTCATCGCCGTGATCGTGGTGCACGCGGTCTATGTCGGCGCCATTCGCCCCAGCGCTGACGCCCAGATCCGCCAGCAGATGGAACTGCAGTCATCCGGGGAGGACTATGTACCGCAGCGGAGTTTCGCGGTGGTCATACGGGATTTTGAGCAGGAAGCCTGTTTCATCCTGCTGATCTGGGCCCTGGCGATCATGGGCTACAAGGGCAGACGGACACTCCACGAGCAGACCCTGCTGGACCGACGCCTGCTGGAGATTCCCGAGGGCACCAGCTTACTGCCGCAGGATGCGCGGGAATACAGTCGCTCACTGGAGGCACTGCCGGAGGCGGAACAGGACTATCTCCTGCCCCGGACGCTGCTTTCCTCGCTGCAGCGCTTTGCGACCACGGGCAGCATCCAGGCGGTGTCCGATACCATCAGGGAGAGTTGTGAAGTCGAGTCCGATCGCCTGGACTCGGAGCTGTCCATGGTGCGCTATATCGCCTGGGCCATACCCTCGATCGGTTTTATCGGCACGGTCCGCGGCATCGGTGATGCCCTCGGGCAGGCCTACAAGGCCGTCGAGGGTGATATTTCCGGCGTGACCGTGAGCCTGGGCGTGGCGTTCAACAGCACCTTCGTAGCCCTGGTGCTGAGCATCATCATCATGTTCTGCCTGCACCAGCTGCAGCTGTCCCAGGAGCGGCTGGTGCTGGACTGCCAGCGCTATGCCGACAAGCGACTGCTGCGCCATCTGGTGGCCCACTGATGTCCCCGGCGCTGCTGGATATCAACGACAGTAATCTGCAGCTGTGGCATGGCGACACCCACCTGCAGAGCCCCGGTTATGCCATGCTGGAGGGTGGCGGTTACCAGTTCGGCCAGGCGGCGCGCGAGGCGGCGCGCCTGCGTCCCAGGGAGGTGAACACGCGTTACTGGTGGCAGCTCAGCACCGAAGCGCTGCAGCCGGCCATGGGAGCGGCGCGGCATACGGCCGACCTGGTTCACGCCCACCTGCAGGCCCTCCATCGCGAGGGGGGACAGCCCGGCGAAATACTGCTGGCGGTCTCCGGCAGCATGCAGCGGGATCAGCTGTCGCTGCTGCTGGGTATCGTGCAGCAGTGCCCTTTCGACGCCGTGGGCCTGGTCAATCGCAGTGTGGCATTGGGCAGCCTGTACGGCGGCGGGAGAATGTTCCACCTGGAGATCCAGCTGCACCAGTCTGTCATTTCGGAGCTCCGGGCCCACAGCGGCACCGTGGACCTCGGGCGCACGGTACCCCTGCCCGGTTGCGGCCTGCTGCAGCTGCAGGAACGCCTGGTGGAACGTATTGCCACGGCATTCATTCGCCAGACCCGCTTCGATCCGCGACGCAAGGCCGTCACCGAGCAGGCGTTGTATGATGCCCTCCCGGGTGCCCTGCGCACGCTTTCTACCGATACTGAGACCAGCCTGGACGTCAACGGCTACCGGGCCCGGGTCAGCGCCAGCGATCTGCGGGAAGCGGGCCAGCCACTGTTCGACAGTGCCCAGGAAGCCATGGGTGTGCTGCGTCCGGACGACCGCCTCCTGGCCGATCCGCTGGCAGGACTGCTGCCGGGGCTGTCCGATCGCTTCCCACTGCTGGACGTGCTGCACCCACTGGCCGTGCGTGACGCCCTGAAACATCACCAGGAGAGGCTGGTGGAGCGGGAACAGGCCCTGAGTTTCGTGACCTCCCTCCCCTGCCTGGAATTGCAGCTCGCCCCGCGCACCGGGGCGCTGGCGGAATCCGCGGCAATCGCGCCCGCGGAAGCGACAGAGCCCGAACCGACCCATATTCTACGCGGTGCCCGGGCAGAGCGTCTCGACGCAGCCGGCACAGCGCTCGACGGGGGCTGGGAACTGGTGCGCGATACCGGCGGCTGGCGCCTCAGCGGCGACGGCCCGGCACCGCTGGTGAACGGCACGGGCTACGACAAGGACCAGCGACTCGCCTGTGGCGACCGCGTGCACTTCGCCCCGGGCGGGGAAGAGGCCGTCCTGATCGAGGTACGGGAATGATGTTCATCCCGGCGCATCGCTCACGGCCACGCGCCACCTAGGCACCACCATGGCTCGAAAGAAACGCAATTTCACCACTTTCAACCTGAGCTTCCTCGACATCATGTCCTGTGGCTTCGGGGCCGTGGTGCTGGTGTTCCTGATCATCGACCATTCCATCGAGGTGCAGTCGAAGGATCTCAACCGCAACCTGCTCTCCGAAGTCCGGCTGCTGGAGGAGGACATCACCGACGGCGAGGAGGGCCTGGTGAAACTGCGCAATACCCTCTCGGACCTGGACCTGCAGATGGTGGAAGCCCAGGGCCGCGCCACCCGCATCACCGAGGACATCGACCAGTACGAGGCCTTGATCGAGGACCTGCGGCGCGACGGATTCACGGAGCGTTCAGACATCGAAGCGCTCAAGGCCGAGATCCAGTCCCTCGAGGAGGAGGTCAAAAAACTGCGGGAGGCTGCTCAGGCGGACAGTGGCCGCAGCGCCCGCACGTTTGTCGGCGAGGGTAACCGCCAGTACCTCACGGGGCTCAATCTGGGGGGGCGCAATATCGCCATACTGCTGGATATCTCCTCCAGCATGCTGGCCGATGAGCTGGTCAACATCATCCGGCTGCGCAATATGGACGGCGCCATCCAGCGTCGCGCGGACAAGTGGACGCGGGCAGTGAACACCGTAGACTGGCTCACCGCCCAACTGCCGGTCGGCAGTGAATACCAGGTGATCACTTTCAATACCAGCGCCCGACCCGCCCTGCAGAACACCGCCGGCAAATGGCTGGAGGTCGCTGACCGGGCACAGCTGGAGCAGATGTCGACGGCACTGCGCAAGATCACACCGACGGGGGGGACCAGCCTGGAAAATGCGTTCCTCTCATTGCAGGAGCTCTCACCCACGCCGGACAACATCTTCCTGATCACGGACGGCCTGCCCACCCAGGGCAAGACAGCGCCCCGGGGTACCAGGATCAGCGGTCGCGACCGCCAGAAGCTGTTTCGGGAGGCCGTGAAGACCCTGCCCCGCGGCGTACCGGTCAACGTCATACTTGCGCCCATGGAGGGGGACCCGATGGCCGCCTCTGAATTCTGGCAGCTGGCCCAGGCCAGCGCCGGTTCGTTCATGGCCCCCTCCAGGGACTGGCCCTGATGACCCGGCGCAGAGCACCGGAAGAGTTCTCGCTGTCGTTTCTCGACGTGATCTGCTGTGGCTTCGGCGCGGTCATCCTGCTGCTGATGATCACCAAGACAGTCCAGCCGCAGATCATCGAGGCCTCCACCGTCAATCTGGAGGGGGTGGTGGCGGACCTGCAGGAGCAACTGTTCGAAATCCGGGGCGAGACCCGTGTTCTCAACCGTGACCTGAACGCGAAACACGAACAGCTGTCTGACTACGAAGAGCGGATCGCGATCCTGCGGGGACAGCTGGCCAGCGCCAGATCCCGCCACGACAGCATCCAGGTGCAGACCAACAGCAATGACGTGGTCACCGAGCAGCTGGCCATTGCAAGGCAGACACTGACCGCGGAGATGCAGCGGCTGCTCGGCACTCAGTACCAGGCGAAGAACAACCTGATCGGTGGCATTCCCGTGGACAGCGAGTACATTATCTTTATCATCGACACCTCGGGATCGATGTTCTCCTATGCCTGGGAACGCATGATGCAGGAGCTGGAGGCCACCCTCAGCATCTATCCGGAAGTCAAGGGCATTCAGGTGATGAATGACATGGGACAATACATGTTCAGCCGTTACCGGGGCCAGTGGATCCCCGATACGCCGGGGCGGCGCAAGGTCATCATGCAGAACCTGCGCAACTGGAACGTGTTCAGTAACTCCAGCCCGGTGGAGGGCATCACCGCGGCCATCCGCACCTTTTATGACCCGGGCAAGAAGATCAGCCTGTACGTTTTTGGCGACGAATTCACCGGTGAATCGATCGCACAGGTCGTCGATACCGTCGATCGCATCAACCAGGTGGACGCACAGGGCAACCGGCTGGTGCGCATTCATGCGGTGGGTTTTCCAGTACAATTTATCCGGGCACCGCATTTGCAGACCACGGGAATCCGTTTCGCCACGCTGATGCGGGAACTCACCTATCGCAACGGAGGCACCTTTGTCGCGCTCAATGATTTCCGTCCCTGATTACTGCCGCCCTGCCGCGCTGGCCGGGATCCTGGTTGCGCTGGCAGTTATGGCGGGCTGCGGCCCCACCAAGGTCGTGGTGGAAGGTAACTTCCCGCCGCCGCTGATGGAGCCCCTGCCGCTGTCACTGGGTGTCTGGTACGTGGAGGACTTCGCCAACCACGAGTTCTTCGACGAGGCCAAGGGGCGCTCTGAATCCAGCTGGCTGGTGCAGACCGGCGCGGCCCAGGTCCAGATGTGGGACACCCTGCTCGGCAGTATGTTCGAAAACTTCGTGCACATGAAAGGCCCTCCGGGCCCGGGTCAGATGAACCCGGTAGTGAACGCGGTGCTGATTCCCCACGTGGACGAACTGCAATACACCATTCCTACCCAGACCAACGTCAAGGTTTACGAGATCTGGATGCGCTACCGTTTCGAACTGGTCAAGGTCAACGGAGAACCGATTGCGGAATGGACGATGAGCGCCTACGGCAAAACGCCCACGGCCTTTCTGCAAAGCGACCAGGCGGCGGTCAACCTGGCCGCGGTCGTGGCCCTGCGGGACGCGGGAGCCAATTTTGCCACCGGTTTCAACCGGGTGCCCGAGGTGCAACAATGGCTGCAGGCACGCCAACAGCAAGAGCGTAAACCGCAAGCCCCCAGACTCGAGGAGGTATCGACGCCATGAACCGTTTTCTGCTGCGCGTCCCCCTGATGTGCTGCGCCCTGGCCGTCGGGTCGGGTTGCGTCACCTCGACGGTGGACGAGATGACTTTCAACGAACCGGCGGAGGGTATCGGCGACGCCAGTGTGGTGATCCTGGGCCGCCGCCATGCCAGCGACTACGAGACCGAACCGGATTTTATCGAGTGCGTGGGAGACCACATCGCCTCCCGTGACAAAAGCATCAACGTGATCGGCGAACTGGAATTCATCAATGCACTGTATCCCTGGTTCGAGCCCCGCACGGCGCCATTGCGGCCGGAGGATATCGATCGCCTGCTGCTCCAGGAGCCGGTGGCAGAGAAGATGGCCGAGCTGAAGACCGAATACATGATCTGGATTGACGGCAGCACGGTACGCACTGACTCCGCGGGCTCCATGACCTGCGGGATAGGACCCGGCGGCGCCGGCTGTTTCGGCTTCGGCACATGGGGTAACGACGCCAACTACGAGGCGACGATCTGGGACTTCACCGACAAGGCCGAGGTCGGACGCATCAATACCTCCGCCAGCGGCCAGTCCTACATGCCGGCGGTGGTCGTGCCTATCCCCATCATCGCCCCGGTGCAGGGTACCGCCTGCGACGGCATCGGGGACCAGCTGCTCGAGTTCCTGTCCAGTGAATTCTGATAGTCCCTGGTCGAATGCATACGGCCGACATCCGGACGCGCGAACACCCGGTCCCGGGGGAATCTGCAGACTCCTGATCAGCACAGGCCTGGCGCTCACCCTGCTTTCCGGCTGCGCCGGCAACCCGGCCACCGGCGGTGCCGATGTGGTTGTCATGACCGAGGGCAAGGAAGTCGCCATCGGCGCCGAGGAGCACCAGAAACTGGTGGACGCGGGTCAGGTTTATGATAACCCCGAACTGCAGGCCTACATCGACCGGGTCGGCCAAAGCCTCGTGGCCAACAGCGACAAGCCCGACATGAAGTTCACGTTCACCGTGCTCGACACCGAGATGATAAACGCGTTCGCCGCGCCAGGCGGCTATGTGTATATCAGCCGCGGCCTGCTGGCTTACCTGGACAACGAGGCGGAGCTGGCGGGCGTGCTGGGCCACGAGATAGGCCATATCACCGCCCGCCACCACGGCCGCCGGCAGACTGCCAGCGTGACCAACCAGGTGGTCGCCGTGACAGCCTACATCCTGACCGGCAGCAGCGACGTGGCAGACGCCTCTTCCATGTACGGCGCCGAGTTGATCAGTGGCTATGGTCGCGACATGGAGCTGGAGGCCGACGGCCTGGGCGCCGAGTACATGCACAGGACCGGTTATGATGTGGATGCCCTGCTGGAGGTGATCGGCGTACTCAAGAACCAGGAGCAGTACCAGCGCGTGAAGGCCAAATCCACCGGCAAGCCGGCCGGCACCTACCATGGCCTGTATGCCACCCACCCGCGCAACGACCAACGCCTGCAAACCGTGATACAGGCCGCCGGCGAGCTGGATCCCGGGGCCTATGTGGAGAGCCCCGAGATACCGGGCGAATTCCGGCGACAGCTGGACGGCCTGGTGTGGGGAGCCAGCGTCCAGGGGCAACGGGCGGAGGACCGCTACTACCACAACAAACTGGCCTTCACTTTCGAGCAACCCGCGGGCTGGGACGTACAGGCGACATCGAAAGCCATCGTGGCGCGCGCCCCGGACGGCAGCGCCTCGCTCACACTCACGATTCGACGCAGGGATTCGAAGACGGCGCCCCAGTCGGTGCTTCAGGACAGTGCCACGGGCACCCTCGGTGCCGGCCACGAGCTGGAGCAGGCGGGACTGAAGGGCTACACGTCGATCGCGACCAACGGCAGTGAATCCCGCCGCCTGGCCGTCATCGACTACAACAACCTGAGTTACCTGTTCCAGGGGGAGGCGGCGGATTTTGCCGCAATGGACAACACCCTGCTCGGCATTATCGAGAGCTTCCGACCCATGGACCCGCGGGAGCGCCAGACCGGCACACCCAGATACCTCAGCTACATCCAGGTACCGCGCGGTGCGACACTGGAGAGCCTCGCGGCAGGTATCCGGATTCCCGATGCCGAGAACCAGCTCCGCCTGATCAACGGCTATTATCCCCGGGGTGAACCGCGCACAGGCGACTGGATCAAGATCATAAAATAGATGGCTTCCACCGTGCTCAGTCTGGTTGAAGCCGGTGTTTACCTTCTTGCTGGTGGGCGATTAGCGAGGCGTACCAGCGCTCTGGCAGGACTACTTATGACCGTGACCGCCTGCAGCACCAACGTCGAGAAACCCGAAGCACCGGAACTGGGCGGCGGGGGCCGCCCCCTGGCCGCGGATTATTCCCGCAGCCCCGTCTACGCCAGCCGTGGCATGGCGGCCACCGCCCAGCCGCTGGCCTCGCAGGTCGCCGTGGATACCCTCAAGGCGGGGGGAAGTGCGATGGATGCGGCAATCGCCGCCAACGCCGCGCTCGGCCTTATGGAGCCCACCGGCAACGGGATCGGCGGTGACCTCTTCGTCATGGTGTGGGACCCGGCAAGCAGGCGACTGCATGGCTACAACGGATCGGGACGCTCACCCCAGGGGCGCAGTCGCGAGTTGCTGCTGCAAAAGCTCGAGCAGATGAAAGCGTCCGGACGGTTGCCGCAGGACTACCGGGGAATACCTTCGATGGGCGCACTGTCTGTCACGGTCCCGGGCACCGTGGACGGCTGGTTTGCCCTGCATGAGCGCTTCGGTCGCCTCCCCATGTCCCAGGTGCTGGCACCGGCTGTAAACTACGCCCGCGGCGGTTTTCCCGTATCCCCGATAATTGCCTTTTATCTGGAGCGAAATCTGGCGGCCTTCGAGCGACTCAGTGGCCAGATCGACGAATTCGATAACGCCCGCGATACCTATTTCCCTGAGGGAAGGGCTCCGCGAGCAGGCGAGCTCTTCCGCAACCCCGACCTGGCAGACACACTGGAGTTGATTGGCCGCGAGGGCCGCGACAGCTTCTACCGCGGCCGTCTGGCAAAGATCATGGCGGACTACTTCGCGCGCATCGGCGCCGACCTGACCTACGATGACCTGGCAGCCCATCGCGGCGAATGGGTGGAGCCCGCCTCGGTCAAATACCGGGGCTACGACCTGTATGAGCTGCCCCCAAACGGGCAGGGATTTGCGGCCCTGCAGATGCTGACCATCCTCAGGAATGTCGATTTCAGCCAGTGGCCGCGAGCCTCCGCCGAAGTATTTCACTACATGACGGAGGCCAAGCGCCTGGCCTTCGAGGACGCGGCCCGCTTCTATGCCGACCCGGCCTTCGCCGACATTCCAGCAGAGGCCCTGCTCTCCGCTGACTACGGCCGACATCGCTTCGGGCTGATCGACCCGGAACGGGCTACACCGGCCTTTGGCCCGGGAAATCCCGTGATCGAAGGTGAAGGCGACACCACCTACCTGACCGTGGCAGACAGCGATGGCATGATGGTCTCCCTGATCCAGTCCAATTATCGCGGCATGGGCTCGGGCCTGGTACCTGATGGCCTCGGTTTCATGCTGCAGGATCGGGGCCAGCTGTTTTCCCTGGAGGAAGGCCACGCCAATGTCTACGCACCGGGCAAACGCCCCTTTCACACCATCATCCCGGCATTCCTGATGAAGGGTGACCAACCCGTCATGAGTTTCGGCCTGATGGGGGGAGGCATGCAACCGCAGGGACATGTCCAGATCCTGGTGAACATGATCGACTACGGCATGAACATCCAGCAGGCCGGTGATGCCGCCCGGTTCATGCACGATGGCGGCCGCCAGAGTAGCGGCGTCGACAAGGATCCGCTGGGCACGCTGTACCTGGAGCCGGGCGTGCCCGCCAAGACCGTCGACAAACTGAAAGCCCTGGGCCACCATGTGGTGATCGACGACACCGGCGTCCGGTTCGGCGGCTACCAGGCCATCGCCGTAGACCCCGATAGCGGCAGCTACATAGGGGCAACGGAAATGCGTAAAGACGGCACCGTCGCCGGCTATTGACAGAGGAACAACATGGGCACTTACCAGCAACTCGAACAGCACTTCAAACAGATCGCCGATTTTGAGCACGCGATGGGGATTCTGCACTGGGATCATGCGGTCATGATGCCCTCCGGCAGCGCCGCTCCCCGGGCCGAAGCCCTGGCGACACTGTCCGGCCACCTGCATCGGCTCAATACCGACCCACGCATCATGGAGTGGGTAGAAGCCGCCGACGGAGAGAAACTGAACGAATGGCAGCTGGCGAACCTGCGTGAAATCAGGCACAGCTATCTCATGAACACGGCGCTGCCCGGTGATCTGGTTGAGGCCCTGTCGCGGGCGACCTCCGAGGCCGAGCACGCCTGGCGGACATTGCGGGTCGAAAACAACTGGGCAGACTTCCAGCCGCGGCTGGAAGAGATATTCCGGCTCACACGGATACAGGGCCAGGCTCTGGGGGAGGCACTGGGTAAATCGCCCTACGATGCCCTCATCGCCATTTACCAGCAGGGCATCGAGAGTCATGAAATCGACCCGATCTTCGCCGAGCTCGCCGATTTCCTGCCAGGCCTGATCCAGAAAGCCATCGAGAATCAGCGCAGCCTCGGTGAGATGCAACCACCGCCACACGGCATCAGTACAGAGAGACAGCGGGCCCTGGCCCTGACCGTGACGGAAACGCTGGGCTACGACTTCAACCGGGGCCGCCTTGATACCGCCCACCACCCCTTCTGCGGCGGTGCAACCGGCGACACCCGCATCACCACTCGCTTCAGCGAGGACGATTTCCTGCATTCGCTCCTGGCAGTGATCCACGAGACCGGCCACGCACTTTACGAACAGAATCGTCCCGCAGCGCATCTCAACCAGCCGGTGGGCGAGTCGATGGGGATGGCCGTGCACGAGAGCCAGAGCCTGTTCATGGAAAAACAGATCGCCAAGAGCGCTGCCTACATCGAGCACCTGGCCCCGCTGATGCGCCAGCATCTGGCACCCGCTGCGGACACCACGGACCAGCGCTGGTCAGCCCACTACCTGCACCGGCTGATCACCCGGGTACAACCTGGCCTTATCCGTGTGGACGCGGACGAGTGCACCTACCCGATGCACATCATTCTGCGCTACGAGATGGAGAAAGAGCTGATCGCCGGCAGTATGGAGGTTGCCGATATACCCGACGCCTGGAACCAGGGTATGCAGCGATTGCTGGGGCTGTCCACCGAAGGGGATTACCGCAACGGCTGCATGCAGGACGTGCACTGGCCCTCCGGCGGTATCGGTTACTTTCCCACCTATACCCTGGGCGCGGTGATCGCCGCCCAGTTGAAGGCCGCCATGCGGTCTGACCTGGACGACATGGACGGGCAACTGGCCCGGGGCGACCTGTCACAGGTCAAGACCTGGTTGCACGACCGGATCTGGTCGCAGGGCTCTCGCCACGAACTGCAGGACCTGCTGCGACACGCAACGGGCAAGCCCCTGGGGGTAGAGGATTTCAGGGCCCACCT
>JAHEEV010000034.1 GCA_024640505.1 Halieaceae bacterium | reverse complement strand
TTTTTTCAGGATGACACTGCCGATACTGTAACCGGCGCCGAAGGAGCAGAGCACGCCGATATCGCCGCTGCGAAAATCCTCACGATGCTTGTGAAAGGCAATGACAGAGCCGGCCGAGCTGGTGTTGGCGTATTCGTCGAGTATTGTCGGGGCTTCCTCTGCCGTGGCGTCGCGGCCCAGGACCCGTTTGCTGATCAACTGGTTCATGCTCAGGTTGGCCTGGTGCAACCACAGCCGCTTGAGCTGCGACGGTGCAATACCCTGATGGTCCAGCTGCGCTGAAATCTGGTTTGCAACCGCCGGGCAGACTTCCTTGAATACCTTGCGCCCCTCCTGCACGAACAGCTTGTCCGGTTTGTCGATCCCCGACTCGTCGGCGCGATTGAGAAATCCGAAGTTGTTGCGGATATTGTTGGAGTAGATCGTCTGCAGTTTACTGTCCACGATCAGGTACTGCTCATCGGCCGTGGCCGTATCGGCCCTCTCGATAATCACCGCGGTGCAGACATCGCCAAATATGAAGTGTGAATCGCGGTCGCGGAAGTTCAGGTGCCCGGTGCAGATCTCCGGGTTCACCATGAGCACACAGTTGGCGCTGCCCATGGCCACCGCGTCGCGGGCCTGCTGAATGCCGAAGGTGGCCGAGGAGCACGCCACATTCATATCGAAGCCATAGCCTTCGATGCCCAGCGCATCCTGAATCTCGACGGCTATGGCCGGATAGGGACGCTGCATGTTGGAGGCGGCCACGATGACAGCGTCGATTTCCCTGGCAGATTTGCCCGCCTGACTCATTGCCTCTGCGGCTGCAGCCACGGCCATTTCGCACATGACGGAGTGCTCTTCGTTGGCGCGCTCGGGCAGGCGCGGCACCATGCGCTCCGGGTCCAGGATGCCATCCTTGTTCATCACAAACCGGGATTTGATACCCGATGCCTTCTCGATGAATTCTGCAGAGGAGGGCTGCAGCGGGGCCAGTTCGCCGGCCTCGATGGCCGCCGCATTCTCGGCATTGTACTGCTCGACGTAGGCGTTGAAAGAGACCACCAGCTCATCATTACTGATGGATTCTGCGGGAGTGTAAAGTCCGGTTCCGCTGATGACGATGTCGGGCATGTGGCTAGGTTCCGTGTAGATTATCGTGTCGACCTTTACATAGAGCCCCGGCAGGACCGATTCAACGCTTGTCCAGTGGTATGAACTCCCGCTGGGGCTGACCGGTGTAGAGCTGGCGGGGCCGGCCGATGCGATAGCTGCCGGAGATCATCTCGTGCCAGTGGGCGATCCAGCCCACGGTGCGCCCCACGGCAAAGATCACGGTGAACATGCTGGTGGGTATGCCGATGGCCTTGAGAATGATGCCGGAGTAGAAGTCCACGTTCGGATAGAGCTTTTTGTCGATGAAGTATTCGTCGTGCAGGGCGATCTCCTCCAGTCGCTTGGCGATGGCGAGCAGGGGGTCGTCCTTGTGGCCCAGTTCCTCGAGCACTTCGTCGGCCGCCTCCTTCAGCACTTTGGCGCGCGGATCGAAGTTCTTGTAAACCCGGTGGCCGAAGCCCATCAGGCGGAAAGGGTCGTCCTTGTCCTTCGCCCTGGCCACGAATTCGTCGATGCGGGACACGTCACCGATTTCATCCAGCATTTTCAGTACGGCCTCGTTGGCACCACCGTGGGAGGGTCCCCAGAGGGCGGCAATTCCCGCTGCGATACAGGCAAAGGGGTTGGCGCCGGATGAGCCGGCGAGGCGAACGGTCGAGGTAGAGGCATTCTGTTCGTGATCCGCGTGCAGCAGGAAGATGCGGTCCATGGCCTTGGCGAGAACGGGACTGATTTTGCTCGGTTCGCAGGGCACGCCGAACATCATGTGCAGGAAGTTTTCCGCGTAGCTCAGGCTGTTGTCCGGGTACATGAAGGGCTGCCCGATGGAAAACTTGTAGCTCATGGCGGCAATGGTCGGCATTTTCGCGATAAGGCGGAAGGCCGCCACCTGGCGGCTGTCATCATCGGCGATATCCAGGGAGTCGTGATAGAAGGCGGACAGCGCGCCTACCACGCCACACATGATAGCCATGGGGTGGGAGTCGCGGCGGAAGCCGCTGAAAAATTGCACCAGCTGCTCATGTACCATGGTGTGGTTCATGACGGTACCGACAAACTTTTCTTTTTCCTCCTTGTTCGGAAGTTCTCCATACAGCAGCAGGTAGCAGGTTTCCAGATAGTCCGACTGTTCTGCGAGCTGTTCGATAGGATAGCCGCGGTGCAGGAGGACGCCCTTGCCGCCATCGATGTAGGTGATCTGTGATTCACACGAGGCCGTAGACACAAAACCGGGGTCGTAAGTGAACATCCCGTGCCCCGTGAGTCCGCCAACATCGATAACATCGGGGCCGAGGGTGCCTGAGTAGATCGGCAGCTCAATGGCTTCGTCCATTCCATCGATTTTCAGGGTGGCTTTTTTATCGCTCATGTGAGGTCCTGCGAAGTGAATCAGTGGGGTGCCCAACTATGCGAGGGCAGAGAAGTTTTGTCAATTGACCTTGGTCCAATTGCGCTGATATCCCTGTATTTGCGTAGATATGCGCCCATCCCGATGGCGGGAGGTCGGCTCGGCCAATGATAGATAGAGATATGCTGGACGGATCCTGTAACGGGTTTGTAATTATGTCTGTAAGTGCCTATAATTTCGCGCGTTTTAAGCATCTCTGTGCGATGCCGGAGCTGCTGAAGCGGGCCTTGCGCCAACCCATTAACCGCCTCCGGGCGTCAACACGATGGTATCCAAAGTGAAAGACACGCGTCCTGTAAACCTGGACATCGGTACCATGCGGCTCCCCATTACCGCATGGGCGTCCATTGCCCACCGCGCCTCCGGCGTTTTTCTCTTCGCTGGCATGGCATTGCTCATCTGGGCCTTGGATGCCAGTCTCAAAAGCCCCGAGAGCTTCGATGCACTAAAAGAGTGCCTGGCCAGCCCGCTGGCCAAGTTGGCTATCTGGGCTGTGGTGTCAGGGCTGATTTATCACTCTCTGGCCGGTATCAAACACCTGATCATGGACTTCGGTATCGGCGAGACAATGGAGGGGGGTGTGCTGGGCGCCCGTATTGTCATTGGCCTGTCCATCGTCCTTATCCTGGCAGCGGGGGTGTTGATATGGTAACTGCCGTTACGAGTTTTGGCCGTTCGGGCCTGTCCGACTGGCTGTTGCAGCGCATCAGCGCGGTCATTCTGCTCGCTTATTTCATTTGTATAGGCGGCACGCTGCTTGGCGGCGTCGACTATGCCTCCTGGAAGGCGATGTTTGAACTCACATCCATGCGCATCTTCAGTCTGCTGGCAGTCCTGTCACTGGCCGCGCACGCCTGGATCGGGATGTGGGCAGTGCTCACCGATTACCTGACCGAGCGTCTCATGGGCAATAAGGGCAATGTATTGCGCATTGCATTCCAGATTCTGTGCAGCCTGGTGATCTTCGTTTACGTGGTCTGGACTGTCCAGATTTTGTGGGGTTATTGAACTATGGCGGCTTTACGTACTATCTCATTTGACGGGGTCATTGTCGGGGGCGGTGGCGCCGGAATGCGAGCTGCGCTGCAACTGGCCCAGTCCGGCTACAAGACTGCGGTGATTTCCAAGGTCTTTCCCACCCGTTCCCACACGGTGTCAGCCCAGGGCGGCATCACCTGCGCGATCGCCAGTGCCGATCCCAACGACGATTGGCGTTGGCACATGTACGATACGGTGAAGGGCTCCGATTATATCGGTGACCAGGACGCTATCGAGTACATGTGCAGCGTGGGACCCGAGGCGGTGTTCGAACTGGAGCACATGGGCCTTCCCTTCTCCCGCACGGAAGAGGGGCGTATCTACCAGCGCCCCTTCGGCGGACAGTCCAAGAACTTCGGCGAGGGCGGTCAGGCATCGCGCACCTGTGCCGCGGCGGACCGCACCGGGCACGCCCTGCTTCACGCGCTGTACCAGGGAAATATCAAGAACAACACCGTGTTCTTCAACGAGTGGTATGCCACGGATATCGTCAAGAACCAGGACGGTGCAGTGGTCGGCGTGATCGCTATCTGCATGGAGACGGGCGAAACCGTGTACGTTAAATCGCGCGCGACCGTATTCGCCACCGGCGGTGCGGGGCGTATTTACGCTTCCACCACCAACGCCCACATCAATACCGGCGACGGCATCGGCATGGCGCTGCGTGCGGGCTTTCCGGTGCAGGATATCGAGATGTGGCAATTCCACCCGACCGGCATCGCCGGCGCCGGCGTGCTGGTCACGGAAGGCTGTCGCGGTGAGGGCGGTTACCTGATCAACAAGGATGGCGAGCGTTTCATGGAGCGTTACGCCCCCAACGCCAAGGACCTCGCCGGCCGGGATGTCGTGGCCCGTTCCATGGTGCAGGAAATCCTCGAAGGGCGAGGATGTGGCCCGGAAGGAGACCATGTATTTCTCAAGCTTGACCATCTCGGAGAGGAAGTCCTCGAGAGCCGACTGCCCGGCATCTGTGAGCTGTCGCGCACGTTCGCCCACGCGGACCCCGTCAAGGAACCGGTCCCTGTCGTTCCCACCTGTCACTACATGATGGGCGGCATTCCGACCAATGTTCACGGCCAGGCCCTGACGATGGATGCTGAAGGTAACGACCAGGTCATTCCCGGCCTCTATGCCTGTGGCGAGGTGGCTTGCGTGTCCGTGCACGGCGCTAACCGCCTGGGCGGGAATTCGCTGCTGGACCTCGTGGTCTTCGGTCGCGCCTCGGGTCTCTTCATCGAGAAGGCGCTGCGCGAAGGCGTGGATATGCGGGATGCCTCCGAGAGTGACCTGCAACAGGCCATGGCCCGCCTCGACAGGCTCAACAATTCCGCTGGCGGCGAGAAAGTGGCGGATCTGCGCAAGGAGCTCCAGAACAACATGCAGCACCACTTCGGCGTATTCCGCAACGGCGAGTTCATGCGCGAGGGGATTGCAAAGCTGGCGGAACTGCGCGGACGCATCGAGAATGCGAGCCTGGAGGACAAGAGCAACGCCTATAACACGGCGCGGATCGAGGCGCTGGAACTGCACAACCTGTTCGAGGTGGCGGAAGCTACCGCCATTGCTGCGGAAGCTCGCACCGAAAGCCGCGGCGCCCACGCCCGGGAGGACTTCCAGGAAAGGGATGACGAGAACTGGCTGTGCCACTCCGTTTATTACCCGGCCGACAAGCGGGTGGGTAAGCGGGCGGTGAATTTCACACCGAAAACTGTCGACACCTTTGAACCCAAAGTCCGAACCTATTAAGAGGCACTGATGATGTTGAATGTAAGCATCTACCGCTACAATCCGGAAACGGACAGTGAGCCCCGTATGCAGGACTTCCAGGTCGATACCGGCGGGAAGGACCTGATGGTGCTGGACGTGCTGGAATTGATCAAGTCACAGGACACGACGGTGGTCTACCGCCGCTCCTGTCGCGAGGGCGTGTGTGGCTCCGATGGCCTGAATATGAACGGCAAAAACGGGCTGGCCTGTATCACGCCCCTGTCGGAGACGGTAAAAAACAACAAACTGGTGATCCGGCCCCTGCCGGGGCTGCCGGTTATCCGTGACCTCGTCGTGGATATGAGTCTGTTCTACGCCCAGTACGAAAAAGTCGAGCCCTACCTGCAGAATGACACGCCTGCGCCCGCTATCGAGCGCCTGCAATCACCCGAAGATCGGGAAAAGCTGGATGGTCTTTACGAGTGTATCCTGTGCGCCTGCTGCTCCACCAGCTGTCCTTCGTTCTGGTGGAACCCGGATCGCTTCATCGGCCCCGCGGGCCTGCTGCAGGCGTACCGCTTCCTGGCGGATAGCCGCGACACGGCCACCAACGAGCGCCTGGCGAAGCTGGACGATCCTTTCAGCGTATTCCGCTGTCACGGCATCCAGAACTGCGTGAATGTCTGCCCCAAGGGCCTCAACCCCACCCGGG
Source organism: Halieaceae bacterium (assembly GCA_024640505.1). GTDB lineage: Bacteria > Pseudomonadota > Gammaproteobacteria > Pseudomonadales > Halieaceae > JARRPM01. Next base: position 24,679 of record JAHEEV010000034.1, on the reverse strand, counting down.
CTATCGGCCACATTCGCAACATGCTGCTGACACGTGCGACCTGACATGAGGTATACCTTTTAAGATATTGAAATATAACGGTTATGTGGGTGCGCCACTGATGTTCAGGCGGCTCAGGCGTAGCGCCTGCGGGTGGTAGACCGTCTGCTTGTCGGCAGGCCGCCCCCAGCGCTGCTAAACTCTACGACGAGTCGCGGGTTTCACCTGTAATCCCAATCTCCCTCTGGAAGGGTTGCAATGCAAGAACGTTCAATGGAGCTCCTCTGGCGGAGTTCACATATTGCGGGTGGGAACGCCACCTATGTAGAGGACCTCTACGAGTCCTACTTGCGCGATCCCAATGGCGTGCCCGAGCAGTGGCGCGACTATTTCGACAAGTTGCCCAGGGTCGAATCCGAGTCTGCCCAGATCGAGGACGTGCCCCATTCGGTGATCCGCGACCACTTCGCGAAAATCAGCAAGATGCGGGTGCGCACCGAGGCGACGGTCCAACACGATTCCCAGGCCACTGAATACGAACGCAAGCAGGTTCGGGTGGTTCAACTCATCTCCGCCTATCGCCAGCGGGGGCACCAGAAGGCGAATCTTGACCCCCTGGGCCTTGCCGAGCGTGAGGATGTACCGGACCTGGAGCTGTCGTTCCACGAGCTCTCCCGGGCCGATTTCGATACGGTCTTCCAGACCGGCAGCCTGCACATCGGCAAGGCTGACGCGACGCTGGGTGAGATCCACGATGCCCTGGAGCGGACCTACTGCAAATCTATCGGTGCAGAGTTTATGCACATCGTGGATACGGAAGAGCGCCACTGGATCATGTCCCGCATGGAATCCGTGCGCTCCGCGCCGGATTTCGGCAAGGAGGCGCGTGTTCTCCTGCTTCGGCGCCTGATCAAGGCGGAAGGCTTGGAGAAATCCCTGGGTTCGAAATACCCGGGAACCAAGCGCTTCGGCCTGGAGGGCGGCGAGAGTCTCATCCCGATGCTATCGGAAATGATACAGCGCAGCGGATCCTATGGCGTGCAGGAGATCGTGATCGGTATGGCCCATCGCGGGCGCCTCAATGTACTGGTCAACATTCTCGGCAAAAATCCGTCAGAGCTGTTTGCGGAATTCGAGGGCAGGGCGCAGTACGAGAGTTCCGGAGACGTCAAATACCACCAGGGTTTCTCCTCCAACGTGATGACGCCGGGTGGCGAGATTCATCTGGCCTTGTCTTTCAATCCGTCTCACCTGGAAATCGTATCCCCGGTGGTCGAGGGATCGGTGCGGGCGCGCCAGGAGCGTCGCCACGATGAAATCGGCGAACTGGTGACCCCCATCGTGATCCACGGCGATGCAGCCTTTGCCGGGCAGGGCGTGGTGATGGAGACGTTCCAGATGTCCCAGACCCGCGCCTACAAGACCGGCGGAACCCTCCACGTGGTACTCAATAACCAGGTGGGGTTTACCACCAGCAAGCGTGAGGATGCCCGTTCCACCGAATACTGTACGGATATTGCCAAGATGGTGCAGGCACCCATCTTCCATGTGAATGCGGATGATCCGGAGGCGGTATTGTTCGTGACCCAGATGGCGGTCGACTACCGCACCGAGTTTAAAAAAGACGTGGTCATCGATCTGATCTGCTATCGCCGGCGTGGCCACAACGAGGCGGACGAGCCCTCGGTCACCCAGCCATTGATGTACAAGAAGATACGCAAGCACAAGACCACCCGTGATCTGTATGCGCAGAAACTGGTTGCCGAGGGTGTGATCAGTGAGAGTGAAGACCAGTTCCTGGTGGACCGGTATCGGGAGTCCCTGGATCGCGGTGAGCCACTGGTGAGTAACCTGGTATCGGAACCGAACAAGACCTTGTTCGTGGACTGGTCCCCCTACCTCGGCCATGACTGGACCCTGCAGTGCGATACCCGGTTCAATATCCATGAGTTCCAGTCGCTGGCCCACGATATCAATGTTCCGCCCGATAACTTCCCCCTGCAACGCCAGGTAGCAAAGATTCTCGAGGACCGGCGCAAGATGGCTGCCGGCGCTCTGGCGGTGAACTGGGGTTTTGCCGAGACGATGGCATACGCCACGCTGCTCAAGGAAGGCTATCCGGTGCGGTTTACCGGCCAGGATGTCGGCCGCGGTACGTTCTCCCATCGCCATGCGGTGTTGCACAACCAGAAGGACGAGGGTGTGCACATTCCGCTGCAGCACGTCAGCGAAGACCAGGCGAAATTCGTTATCTACGACTCATTGCTGTCTGAGGAAGCGGTGCTGGCCTTCGAGTACGGCTACTCCACCACCATGCCCCGGGGGCTGGTGGTGTGGGAGGCACAGTTCGGGGATTTCGCCAATGGCGCGCAGGTGGTGATCGACCAGTTCATCACCAGCGGCGAGCACAAGTGGTCACGCCTTTGTGGTCTGACCATGCTGCTGCCCCATGGCTACGAGGGGCAGGGCCCCGAGCACTCGTCTGCACGGCTTGAGCGGTTCATGCAGCTCAGTGCGGAACACAACATTCAGGTCTGCGTGCCCAGCAACCCGGCTCAGGTCTACCACATGCTCCGGCGCCAGGCTATCCGGCCTATGCGCAAACCCCTGATCGTCATGTCACCCAAGAGCCTGCTCAGGCACAAGGAGGCCATCTCCACCATCGACGAGCTGGCCGACGGTCATTTTCATAACGTGCTGGATGAAACTGACGAACTGGACAAGTCAAAAGTCGATCGGGTCATCATCTGCAGCGGCAAGGTGTTCTACGATTTGCGCGCAGCGCGCCGGGAGCGGGGGCTCGAAACCATGGCGATCCTGCGCCTTGAGCAGCTGTACCCCTTCCCGGAAGCTGAATTGTTGCAGGTCCTCAGCGCGTATCCGAACATCCAGGACGCCATCTGGTGTCAGGAAGAACCCATGAACCAGGGCGCCTGGTACGCCAGCCAGCACCATATCAGGCGGGTAATCCACCGGCACAAGGTCGATGTCTACCTGCGGTATGTCGGGCGCGAAGGTTCTGCCGCACCCGCGGCGGGTTATATGGCACTGCACCTGGAACAGCAGGAAAAATTCATCGACGAGGCGCTCGGGGAAATGCCCTGGGGCAGTTAACGAGTAACTGGCATTTCACAAAGGATTCGAAATGGCTATTGAAATCAAGGCACCAGCCTTTCCCGAGTCGGTCGCAGACGGCGAGGTGGCCGCGTGGCACAAACAGGAGGGTGAGTCTGTCTCTCGAGACGAACTGATCGTCGAGATCGAGACTGACAAGGTGGTGATGGAGGTGGTGGCGCCTGAAGATGGTGTCATCACAAAGATCCATGCCCAGGAGGGCGATACCATCCAGAGTGAGCAGTTGTTGGCGACCCTGGAGCAGGGCGCTGCGGGCGCCAGCCCCGCTGTCGAGACCGCTGCAGCTGCACCAGCCGCGAGCTCCGGGGAGGATTCCGATGAGGATACCGGGGAGGGCCTGGCGGCCCGGTTGGGCCCGGCGGCGCGCAAACTGGTGGAGGAGCACAAGCTGGATGTCAGCCGCATCACCGGCACCGGCAAGGGCGGGCGCATCACCAAGGAAGATATCGTCAAGTACATGAAGAGCGACGCGGCAGCCGGGAAGGCCCCTGAAAAACCGGCAGCGGCAGCGACGGAAGCCTTGGTGGAGGAGGCGCCGATAGGCCCCTCGAGCGAACGGGTCGAAAAGCGCGTTCCCATGACGCGGATGCGGGCGAAAATTGCCGAGCGCCTGCTGACCGCGACCCAGGAAACCGCGATGCTCACCACCTTCAACGAGGTGAACATGGCGCCGGTGATGGCCCTGCGCAACAAGTATAAGGACCAGTTCGAGAAAACCCACAACGGCACGCGCCTCGGCTTCATGGGTTTCTTCGTGAGAGCGGCCTGTGAAGCCCTCAAGCGCTATCCCGCCGTCAATGCCTCCATCGACGGCAACGATATCGTCTATCACGGTTACCAGGATGTCGGTGTCGCGGTGTCCACGGAAGACGGGCTGGTGGTGCCGGTGCTGCGCGATGCGGACTTTATGAGCCTCGCGGACGTGGAGGCAGCCATCAGGGACCTGGGCATCCGTGCCAGGGATAAAAAACTGACGATCGATGACATGACCGGCGGCACCTTTACGGTGTCCAACGGCGGTGTGTTTGGCTCCCTGCTGTCGACACCGATCCTCAACCCGCCGCAGACCGGTATCCTGGGCATGCACAAGATCCAGGAGCGGCCGATGGCGATCGATGGTGAGGTGGTCATCCTGCCGATGATGTACCTGGCACTCTCCTATGACCACCGGCTGATCGACGGCAAGACGGCAGTGCAATTCCTGGTGGCCATCAAGGATCTTATCGAGGACCCGGCACGCATACTCTTGCAGCTTTAGGTTCAGTCGCTGCACATTCAACGAATCCGATGGGTAGATAGAAATGTCCGAAAAGTATGATGTTGTGGTAATTGGCGCGGGGCCGGCAGGGTATGTGGCGGCCATCAAAGCGGCCCAGCTGGGTCTGTCGACCGCCTGTGTGGAACAGTGGCTGGACGATAAGGGCAAAATCCGTCTTGGCGGTACCTGCCTCAACGTGGGTTGTATTCCTTCCAAGGCTCTGCTGGACAGCAGCCATAAATTTTCTGAAGCCCGCGATCATTTCGATGTACATGGCATCTCGGTTAAAGATGCGACGATTGATGTGCCCGCAATGCTGGCCCGCAAGGACAAGATTGTCGACCAGCTGACTGGCGGCATCGCCGGCCTGTTCAAGCACAACGGTGTCACCGCGATCTCCGGCACCGGCAAGGTTCTGGCCGGCACCAAGGTGGAAGTCACCGACAAGGACGGCAAGGTACAGGTACTGGAAGCCGGCAATGTGATCATTGCCGCCGGGTCGGTGCCCGTCGCTATCCCACCCGCGCCTGTAGACAACGAGTATATTGTCGATTCCACCGGTGCCCTGGAGCTGGCCGAGGTACCGCCGCGCCTGGGTGTGATCGGCGCCGGCGTGATCGGTTTGGAACTGGGCAGCGTCTGGGGCCGGTTGGGCTCCGAGGTCGTGGTACTGGAGGCATTGGATGAATTCCTGCCTATGATGGATGCGCAGATAGCCAAGGAAACGGGCAAGATCCTGAAAAAGCAGGGTCTGGATATTCGCATGGGTACCCGAGTCACCCAGGCCGAGGTCAAGAACGGCAAGGTAGAGGTGTCCTACAGCACGTCCGACAGCGAGCACACCGAGGTGTTCGACAAGCTGATCGTGGCCGTCGGTCGCAAGCCCCGCTCCGAAGAGCTGTTCTCCTCCGACAGTGGCCTGACCCTGGACGAACGGGGTTATATTTTCGTCAATGACTTCTGCGAAACGGAAGCACCTCACGTCTTTGCCGTGGGCGACGTGGTGCGCGGACCAATGCTGGCACACAAGGGCTCAGAGGAGGGGGTCATGGTGGCGGAACGGATTGCGGGCAAACCGGCGCAGATGAACTACGACTGCATTCCCTCGATCATCTACACCCACCCGGAGGTTGCAGCCGTCGGTAAAACGGAACAGGAATTGAAGGCGGACGGTATCGAGTACAAGGCGGGCGTATTCCCCTTCGCGGCTAGTGGCCGCGCCCTGGCATCCAATGATGCGGATGGGATGGTCAAGATACTGGCTCACGCGGAGACCGATCGCATACTCGGCTGTCATATTGTCGGCCCGTCCGCGGCGGACCTCGTGCAGCAGGTGGTGATCGCCATGGAGTTCGGGTCCAGTGCCGAGGACCTGGCGCTGACGGTGTTCGGGCATCCGACCCTGTCGGAAGCCGTGCACGAAGCGGCACTCGCGGTGGATGGCCATGCCATACACATCGCCAATCGCAAGAAACGGAAGTAGGATGTATCCCGTTGCGTTTAATAAGACGCATCGCAGGCGCGGCGGGGTTTGAGCGGGTTATCGGCGGCGTAGAAGATCGCCGGTGGCTTATTTTTGAGAGCAGCACGATAGAAGAGAAGGACCCAACATGAACCTTCATGAATACCAGGGCAAACACCTGTTTGCCGCGTACGGACTCCCGGTATCCCAGGGATACGCGGTGGACACCGCTCAGGAAGCCATTGAAGCTGCCGATATGATCGGCGGCGATCAGTGGGTGGTGAAGGCCCAGGTCCACGCCGGGGGCCGCGGCAAGGCCGGCGGCGTGAAACTGGTCAAATCCAAGGAAGAGATCAAGGAATTCGCCTGCCAGTGGCTGGGCCGCAACCTGGTCACCTACCAGACCGACGAAAATGGTCAGCCGGTCAACAAGATCCTCGTTGAATCCTGCACCAATATCGCCGAGGAGTTGTACCTCGGTGCAGTCGTCGATCGCTCCACCCGCCGTATCGTTTTCATGGCCTCTACTGAAGGTGGCGTGGAAATCGAAAAGGTCGCGGAAGAGACTCCGGAAAAGATCCTGAAGACAACCATCGACCCGCTGGTGGGCCCGCAGCCCTACCAGGGTCGGGAACTGGCCTTCAAGCTGGGTCTCAGCGGCGAGCAGGTCAAACAGTTCGTGAAGATCTTCATGGGCCTGGCCCAGATGTTCGATGAAAAGGACCTGGCGCTGATCGAAATCAATCCGCTGGTCATCACCGACGAGGGCAACCTGCACTGCCTGGACGCCAAGATCGGTGTGGATGGCAATGCGCTGTACCGCCAGGATGAACTGCGCGAATGGCATGACCCGAGTCAGGAAGACCCACGCGAATCCCACGCCGCCCAGTGGGAGCTCAACTATGTGGCACTGGACGGCAATATCGGCTGCATGGTCAACGGTGCTGGCCTGGCCATGGGAACCATGGATATCGTAGCTCTCCACGGCGGTTTCCCGGCCAATTTCCTCGACGTGGGCGGCGGCGCCACCAAGGAGCGTGTGACGGAAGCCTTCAAGATCATCCTGTCCGATGAGAAGGTAAAGGCCGTACTGATCAATATTTTCGGTGGTATCGTGCGCTGTGACCTGATTGCCGAGGGGGTGATCGGCGCGGTGGAGGAAGTGGGCGTGGAAGTGCCCGTGGTCGTGCGCCTCGAGGGCAACAATGCGGAGCTGGGCAAAAAAGCGCTGGACGACAGCGGTCTGAACATCATTGCTGCCACCAGCCTTACGGATGCTGCGCAACAGGCAGTCAAAGCAGCGGGGGGAGCAGCCTGATGAGTATCCTGATAGACAAGAAAACCAAGGTAATCTGCCAGGGCTTCACCGGATCCCAGGGGACTTTCCACTCCGAGCAGGCCATAGCCTATGGCACGCAGATGGTGGGCGGCGTCACCCCGGGAAAAGGCGGTCAGGAACACCTGGGCCTGCCGGTCTTCAATACGGTCACCGACGCAGTGGCAGCCACAGGCGCGGACGCCTCGGTTATCTACGTGCCGGCGCCCTTCTGCAAGGACTCGATCCTCGAGGCGGCCAACGGTGGTATCAAACTGATCGTTTGCATCACGGAGGGCATCCCGACCCTGGACATGCTGGAAGCCAAGGTCAAGTGTGATGACCTGGGCGTGCGCATCATCGGTCCCAACTGCCCGGGTGTCATCACGCCCGGCGAGTGCAAGATCGGCATCATGCCCGCGGACATCCACCTGCCCGGCAAGGTAGGTATCGTTTCGCGCTCCGGCACGCTGACCTACGAGGCGGTAAAACAGACGACTGACGCCGGCTATGGGCAGTCTACGGTGGTGGGCATCGGCGGTGACCCGATTCCCGGGTCCAATTTCATCGATATCCTGCAGATGTTCGAGAAGGACGCCGCCACGGAAGCTATCGTCATGATCGGCGAGATCGGTGGTACGGCGGAAGAAGAGGCGGCGGCCTTCATCAAGGCAAACGTCTCCAAGCCGGTGGTCTCCTATATCGCGGGTGTTACGGCCCCCAAGGGCAAGCGGATGGGGCACGCCGGTGCCATCATCTCGGGTGGCAAGGGCACTGCGGACGAGAAGTTCGCCGCCCTGGAGGACGCCGGCGTCAAAACGGTCCGTTCTCTCGCCGACATCGGCTCCGGGCTGGCGGAGATTACCGGCTGGTAAATCCTGTCCTGATGCTGTTCCAATCCAAAGCCTGCCGAAAAGCGGGCTTTTTTTTTGGCTCCTGTTGTGCCGGTTCGGTAGCTTCGGTGAGCACTCCTGAACGGGCGCAAGCCTGGACCGATTTTCGGGCTGCTGCGCAACTCGACCAAAAATCGCTTTTGCGATTTTTCGGGACTCGAACAGTGCTCGCAGAAGGCCCCCGAAAATCGGCCCAGGCTTAAACAGCGCCCTGATCGTTCAGGAGTGCTCACCGAAGCCACCGAACCTCTATCGGGAACAAAGCGTAAAAAGTGTCATTTCAGAGGGCTCGAAAGAGGGCGAGGGCGGCGGTGGTCCTGCCGAAAACATCGGGCCGCGTGTAGCGGAGCAAACCAATGGGGGGCCGTCTGCGAGCACTGTCCGAGTCCCGATTTTTCGCGCAGCGAAAAATGGTCGAGTTGCGCAGCAGCCCCATTGGTTTGCGTAGCTGCGGCCTTTTCGGCGGGACCGCCACAGCCCTCGCCCGACGAGTCGATTCACAGACACAAAAGTAGCCGAATTCAGACTTGAATTCGTTGGATTCGCCCCCATCATCCGAAATTGAACATCAACCCCGGATAGGACGAGGACAATATGACCGCGGATGTAAATAAAGAGACTCTTGGCTTCCAGACCGAGGCGAAGCAGCTGCTTCACCTGATGATTCACTCCCTCTACAGCAACCAGGAGATCTTCCTGCGGGAATTGATCTCCAACGCCAGTGACGCCATCGACAAGCTGCGCTTTGCGGCCCTGGCGGACGACAAGCTGCTGGAAGGGCAGGGCGACTACCGGATTCAGGTCGATGTGGACAAGGATGCCAATACGATCAGCATCAGTGATAACGGCATCGGCATGAACCGGGATGAAGTGATCGAGAACCTCGGCACCATCGCCAAATCCGGAACGGCGGCATTCCTGGAGAGCCTGACTGGCGACCAGAAGAAGGATTCGCAGCTGATCGGCCAGTTCGGTGTCGGGTTCTATTCCGCCTTTATCGTCGCCGACCGGGTCGAGGTGCATACCCGCAAAGCCGGCGAGGAAGCCGGACAGGGGGTACTCTGGGAGTCCCATGGCGAATCCGAGTTTTCTATCGAGGAGCGGCCCAGGGAAGAGCGGGGCACGTCGATCACCCTGCATCTGAAGAAGGGTTGTGAGGAATTTGCCGAGGACTACCGGGTGCGCAGCGTGATCCGGAAGTATTCCGACCATATTTCGGTACCCGTGATGATGGTCAAGCCGCCTGCGCCGACGCCCGAAGGCGAGGAGGCTCCCGAGACGACCGAGGTGGAATACGAGGCAGTCAACGCTGCGACGGCCCTGTGGACCCGCGGTCGTTCCGATATCTCCGACGAGGAGTACAAGGAATTTTACAAGCACGTATCCCACGATTTCGAGGACCCCCTCACCTGGAGCCACAACAAGGTGGAGGGCAAGCTGGAATACACCAGCCTGCTTTACATACCCAGGCGCGCGCCCTTTGAAATGTGGAACCGCGAGATGGTGCGCGGCCTCAAGTTGTACGTGCAGCGTACATTTATCATGGACGACGCCGAGCAGTTCCTGCCGCTCTACCTGCGTTTTGTCAAAGGCGTGGTGGATTCCAACGATCTGCCACTGAATGTCTCCCGGGAGATCCTCCAGCAGGACGCGTCAGTGGATTCCATGCGCAGTGCCCTCACCAAGCGGGTGCTGGATATGCTGGGCAAGCTGGCAAAAGCGGGAGGTGAAGACTATGCGACCTTCTGGAAGGAGTTTGGCCAGGTGCTCAAGGAGGGCCCTGCCGAAGACTTCGCCAACAAGGAAAAAATTGCCGGGTTGCTGCGATTTTCCACCACGCACGCCGACAAGGAGGATCAGGACCAGTCTCTGGCGGACTATGTGTCCCGTATGCAGGAGAACCAGGACAAGATCTACTACGTGGTCGCCGAGAACTTCAACACGGCCAGGAATAGCCCGCACCTGGAGGTTTTCCGCAAGAAGGGTGTCGAGGTGCTGCTGCTCTCGGACCGTGTCGATGACTGGCTGATGAATCACCTGCAGGAGTTCGAGGGCAAGCAGTTCCAGGACGTGGCACGCGGCTCCCTGGACCTGGCCCCCGAGTCCGAGGATGAAAAGGCCGAGCAGGAAAAGCTGGCGAAGGAGAGCGAGGCACTGGTCGAGCGACTCGGTAAAATCCTTGAAGACAAGGTCACCGAAGTGCGGGCCACCGGTCGCCTCACCGAATCGCCGGCCTGCCTGGTGGTCGGAGATCACGACATGGGTGCCCAGATGCGCCGTATCATGGAAGCAGCCGGCCAGCCGGTACCTGAATCCAAGCCGATCCTGGAGATCAATCCCGGACACCCGCTGGTGACCATGCTCGACCAGGAGCCGGATGAGGATCGCTTTGCGGACCTCGCCAACATTCTGTTCGACCAGGCGAATCTGGCTGAGGGCGGGCAGTTGGAGGATCCTGCCGGCTATGTCTCGAGACTCAACAAGCTGCTGCTGCAATTGAGCCGGGACTGATATGATCTGACTCCCTGACCAGAATAAAATCCGGGGGTCCCATGCCGGCACCACACACCGTCGCCGTTCTCGGCGGCGGGAGCTTCGGTACAGTCATAGCAAATATCATCGCCTGTAATGGCAACGCGGTGCGCCTCTGGCTGCGCAACGAGGAGCGGGCCGAAGCCATAAACCGCGAGCGGGAGAACCGGGAGTACCTCCCGGGTTATATGCTTCATCCCAACCTGGAGGCTACCACGGATCTCGAACAGGCCCTGTCCGGGATAGATATCCTGTTAGTGGCGGTGCCCAGCAAATCCTTCCGGGATGTGGTGCGCGAGGTCGCCCGGCATGTTTCATCCCGCACCCTGGTGATCAGCCTGACCAAGGGGATCGAGGCCGGCGGCTTCCGGCTGATGAGCCAGATCCTGGCAGATGAGATGCCGGCCAACCCCCGGGGTGTTCTCAGCGGGCCCAACCTGGCCCGGGAGATCGCCGACGGCCAGATTACCGGCTCGGTCATAGCCAGTGATGACCCCACGATCAACACCACCATTCATGACCTGCTGCACAGTGAATCCTTTCTCATCTATGGTTCCAGTGACATGTATGGCGTGGAACTGGGCGGTGCGCTAAAAAATGTCTACGCAATCCTGTCAGGTGTCGCGGCGGCGCTGCATCTCGGGGAAAATACGGTCGGTATGCTGTTGACACGTTCACTGGCAGAGATGTCCCGGTTCGCCGTGCACCTGGGCGCCAATCCCATCACCTTCATCGGTCTCGCCGGCGTCGGGGATCTCTTTGTCACGTGCTCTTCATCGCTGTCGCGTAATTTTCGTGTGGGCCTGGCCCTTGGCAGCGGCCAGCCGCTCGAGGACATCCTGGCGGACATGGACCAGGTGGCCGAGGGCATCAACACCCTGGGCCTACTGAAGGCGGAGGCCGACAAGCGCGGGGTGCATATGCCACTCGTGACGGGACTCTACGCCATTCTCTACGAACATCGGCCGGTGGAAGATGTTTTCGATGATATGATGCACACGGAAGAGGCACAGGACGTTGAATTCGCGACGGGTTGAAGCGATATGATTGTAACTATCTGGCGGCACGGTGAGGCGGGGAGTGCCCCTTCGGACCGGCAGCGGGAGCTGACAGACCGCGGTACCGATGACGTAGCCTTCGGCTGTCACCGCTTTCACGATACCTGCGTCGAGCGCTCCCTGCCGGCCCCCGGACGTATTCTGCACAGCAGCTGGGCGCGCACAACCCAGACGGCGGACATCCTGGCCTCCGCTTTTACCCACGCGGTGAGAGTGCCCTGTGAGGCGCTGATACCCGGCAGTGATGTCGCTCACGTCGACCGTGCCCTCTCCGATATCGTCACTGCAGACGCCTCTCCGGAGCATCTGTTGCTGGTTTCTCACCAGCCCCTGGTGACGCACCTGGTGGACCACCTGCTGGGAGAGCGGGGCAGGGTGCCGCCGCTCACCCCCGGGGGGCTCGTTGCATTGCGCCTTGACGTACCGGCAGCGGGCTGCGCGGAACTGCTGTTCTGGGCGCTGCCACCTGCCTACGAGGCGCACGTATGACCCCTGTCAGCGGCGTTGAAACACACTGGGATGTCCATGGCCTCAGGCTGGCCGGATTGTCATGGGGCAACCCCGAATCCAGCCCCGTGCTGTGCCTGCATGGCTGGCTCGACAATGCCGCTTCCTTCGCTGTGCTGGCTCCCCTGTTGCACGGGTGCCATGTGGTGGCGCCGGATCTCACCGGTCACGGTAAGAGCGCCCGTCGCTCCGCCGATGCCACCTACCAGATCTGGGACGACCTCCCCGAGGTCCTGGGCGTGGTCGAGGCGCTCGGCTGGCAGCGGTTCGGCCTCATGGGCCACTCCCGGGGAGCGGTTATTGCCAGCCTGTTTGCCGCCACCTTTCCCGAGCGCGTTGAGCGCCTGGTACTGCTCGATGCTGTAGGTCCCGAGCCCGTCCCGGAGAGTGAGTTCCCGGTACAGATGCGTCGCTTCCTCCAGGACAAGGGCCGCCTGCTGGAGCGGGATAACCGCGTTTTCGCCAGCGTGGAGGAGGCCGTTGCCAGCCGCAGCGAAGCGGGAATTTCTGAAGCGGCCGCCACACTGCTGGCAGAACGCAATCTGAGGCCCTGTGAGGGTGGCGTTACCTGGACCACGGACCCTCGTCTGCACGGCGCTTCTGCTGTCAAGTTGACCGAGGGACAGGTTCAGGCTGTCCTGCAGGCGCTGGATATGCCGACATTGCTGCTGCTGGCAGAGGGTGGCCTGGGAGGCAGACACCCCGAAGTGGCTGCCTCAGCAGAACGCTCGATACGACAGCTCGCAATGGAGCGTGTCGCGGGCGGTCATCACTTTCATATGGAGACGCCACTGGATAGTGTGGCGGAAAGAATCGGAGGATTTCTGGCACCGTGAGTCGTGAACGGAGAGGCAGGGAAGCGCGAAGGGCTCTGGTTTGGGTGGCGGCACTGCTGTTGCTCACGGGCACTATCGCCGGGCGCTCGGCAGATGCGCCGGAAGCGTTATTGCAACAGCTGAATGATTATCCCCATGCGCAGCAGGTCGATTTCGTGGAGAAGGATGTCATAGACCATGAGGTTGGTCTGGGCATGATCAAGAAGGTCCGGGGAGTGTGGCAATTCAAGAAGAGCGAGCGTCTCAGCGGTCACCTGCTCCGCTACACCTGGCAGATAATTGATGGGTTTACATCCCGGGAAGTCATGGAAGAGCTGGTTGGCCTGGTCCAGGGCCGTGACGGGGCGCAGCTGCTCTATGAGTGCGAGGGCCGCAGCTGTGGCCGGGCAGCGGAGTGGGCTAATCGGGTCTTCGGACAGCGCATTCTCTACGGCAGGGAAGACCTGCAGCGCTACCAGGCCTTCTCCCTGACTGATGGCGCGGGCTACCGACTGGCCATCTACAGCGCCGCGCGGACGGCGGAGCGGCAGTACCTGCATGTGGACTTATTGCGTGTGAAAGAGCGTCAGGACCCCTAGGGGCTCAGCACTTCAGCTGCAACAGCGACAGGAATTCCTCGCGGGTCTTCTGGGAGCTTCGGAAAGTGCCGAGCATGGCCGAGGTTTTCATGACTGAATTCTGCTTCTCCACCCCGCGCATCATCATACACATGTGTTGCGCCTCGATGATCACGCCGACACCTTCGGCCTCGGTGACCGCCATGATGGTTTCTGCGATCTGGGTGGTCAGGGCCTCCTGGATCTGCAGGCGACGGGCGAAGACATCGACCAGCCGGGCTACCTTGGACAGGCCGATGACCTTGCCGGTCGGTATGTAGGCCACGTGACATTTGCCGATGAAGGGCAGCATGTGGTGTTCACACAGTGAATAGAGCTCCACGTCCTGCACCAGAATCATCTCGCTGGCATCCGACGGGAACAAGGCTTCGTTGACGACCTCATCGACCGATTGCTTATAACCCCGGGTCAGGAACTCGAAGGCTTTGGCGGCGCGCTTTGGCGTGTCTACAAGCCCCGGGCGCTGCAGGTCCTCGCCGATGGCCTCGATAATACTCGCCCAGTGTTCTTCCACAGGCTCAACTCCAAACTTGTCCGACAGGGCGGGCCAGCAAGGGTCCGCGGGGCCGCTGATAGTAACAAGCTGCTGAAATCAGGGCAAACACCCGGCGTGAGTGACAGCTCCCCAGTAGCAGGCTATGAGGTACACTCGACCTATGGGAACGAATCCCCGAAAATCCGCGCTGCCCACAACCGTGGGCCAGGCGCTGCACTATTGCAGCGAGGCCCTTGACCAGAGCGATGCGTTCTACGGGCACGGCACGGACAACCCCTGGGACGAAGCGGTGCAATTGGTGCTTGCCGTTGCCGGCCTGTCGCCGCATGAGGACGACAGTGTACTTTCATACCCCCTTGACGAGCGGGCTCGGGACAGGCTGCAACAACTTTTACAACAGCGTATCGAACAGCATATCCCCATCGCCTACCTGATCGGGCGGGCCTGGTTTGCCGGGCTCGAATTCCGTTGTGACCGACGTGCCATCATTCCTCGCTCGCCCATTGCAGAGCTGATTCTGGACGGGTTTCAGCCCTGGTATTGCGGGCCACCACCGGAGCGAATACTCGATCTGTGTTGCGGGGGAGGATGTATCGGCCTGGCCGCTGCACACTACCACCCCCAGGCGCGGGTGGACCTGGTGGATATCGATGCTGATGCGCTGTCGCTGGCCCGGGAAAATGTTGCGGAGCTCGGTCTCGGGTCCCGGGTGGAGGTCATCTGCTCGGACCTCTTCTCCGCGCTGTCAGGTCGCCGCTATGACCTCATTCTCGCCAATCCGCCCTATGTGGATGCCGATGACCTCGCGTCCATGCCGGCGGAATATCACCACGAGCCTGCATTGGCGCTGGGCTCCGGTGACGATGGCCTCGAGTTGACCCGCCGCATCCTGGCTGCAGCCCGGGACCATCTGCAGGACACCGGGTTGCTCGTGGTGGAGGTGGGCAACAGCTGGCCTGCCCTGGAAAAGGCCTACCCGCGGGTACCCTTTACCTGGCTCGAATTCGAACAGGGTGGGCATGGCGTGTTCGCGCTGACCGCCGTTGAGCTGCAAAGTTACAGCGCAAGCCTGCGCTGAACCGCTTATAATACGCGCTTTGACCACGGGCAACGCGAGTGCGACATGGCGGGCAATAGCATCGGCAAACTTTTTACGGTAACCAGCTTCGGCGAGAGCCACGGCCCGGCCCTGGGCTGTGTCGTGGACGGCTGTCCTCCGGGCCTGGAACTGGATGCCTCGGACATGCAGACAGACCTGGACCGTCGCAAGCCAGGCACTTCCCGCTTTACCACGCAGCGCAGGGAGGCGGACGAAGTACAGATCCTGTCCGGCGTGTTTGAAGGCAAAACCACCGGGACCGCGATCGGCCTGCTGATCCAGAATACGGATCAGCGCTCAAAAGATTATTCCAACATCAAGGACACGTTCCGCCCGGCCCACGCGGACTACACCTACACCCAGAAATACGGCTTTCGTGATTACCGGGGCGGCGGGCGCTCGTCGGCACGGGAGACGGCAATGAGAGTGGCCGCCGGCGCGATCGCCAAGAAATACCTTTTGCAGCGCTATGGTATCGAGATACGTGGTTACCTGGCCCAGCTTGGCCCCATTGCAGCCGCCACCGTCGATTGGGATGTGGTCGAGACCAATCCCTTCTTCTGTCCCGATCCGGAAAAGGTGCCGGAAATGGAAGCCTTCATGGCAGATCTCAACAAGCGAGGGGATTCCATCGGGGCGCGCATCAATGTGGTCGCCAGCGGTGTAATGCCCGGTCTCGGTGAACCGGTGTTCGATCGCCTCGACGCGGACATAGCCGCAGCGATGATGGGCATCAATGCAGTCAAGGGCGTGGAGATAGGCGCCGGTTTCAGGTCGGTGGAACAGCATGGCAGTGAACACCGGGACCTGCTGACGCCCGAGGGCTTCGTCGGCAATAACGCGGGGGGTGTCCTGGGCGGCATATCCAGTGGCCAGGACATCACCGTGTCCATCGCCCTCAAGCCCACCTCCAGCATCCGCCAGCCGGGCGCGACCGTCGACACCGCCGGGAATGCCATGGAGATGTCTACCCACGGCCGGCACGATCCCTGCGTCGGTATTCGCGCCACCCCTATCGCCGAGGCGATGTTGGCCATCGTGTTGCTGGATCACGTCCTGCGTCACCGCGCACAGAATTTCGATGTGGCGTGTGCCACGCCGGTTCTTCCTGCCCGGGCACCGGATGACACAGCCGGGTGATGTCGGTGTGAGCAGGGCTGGCAGGCGTTACTGGCGCACCATCATCCTCGGGGTGCTGGCCCTCGGAACCCTGGTCTGGGCAGCCGTCGATCAATTCGGGGTGAGCCGGCAGGAACTTCAGGAACTGATGCTGGGTACCGTGCTGGCCACGCTGCTGGTTATCGGTGCAGCCGCTGTAGCAGTCCTTGCCTGGGTGGGGCTGCGGAGGCTGTTCAGGCGGGATTAGTGCCCTGAACCGCTATCTGTCAGTCTGAAACGGTGCGAATCGACCGCTCAGGCTTCAGGTTTCGAGGTCTATATCCAGGGTCATATGGTTGGCAATTTCGTCCAGCGTGTCGTGGAGGTCGCTCAGATCGGTATTGTCGGGGATTTCGGCATCGATCCGCGCCCGGAACATCATTTCTGCGCTCATGGGCGCGCTGTCCACATGGCTGTCCATCTCCACCACGTTGATGTTCCGCATCGCCAGTGCGCGGGAGATTTCCCTGACAATGCCCAGCCGGTCGGGTCCCAGCACGGTGAGTGTGATCGCGCGGCCGCCCGCGGCCGTCGCCGGGGTATCCGTTGCGGTCAGTCTCACGCTGAGGCCGTCTGCCGCGAGAGATTCAAGGTCCGACCGCAGGGACTGGCTGTTCTCCTCGGGCAGGGAGACCAGTACCAGCCCGGTAAACTTGCCGCCCAGTTGCGCAAGTCGGCTCTCGAGCCAGTTGCCGCGATTGTTCTCGATAGCGCTGGACAACTGTTCTACGAGACCGGGGCGATCGTCACCGATAAAGGTGATGATGTAGGATGTATCCACCGATTAGACTCCACATTCACGGGCGCAGGCCTTATATTAACTCGCCACCCCGCTTTGCAGAAGGAGCAGTACGACATTATGGCGCAGTTTGTCGAGGTTCCTCCCGAGCGCCTTGGGGCCGATCTGCTACAGGCCCTGCTGGAGGAGTATGCCAGTCGCGACGGTACAGATTATGGCGAGAGCGAGTTGAGCCTCGAACAGAAAGTGTCACAGCTCAAACGTCAACTGCACCGCCGCGATCTGGTGATACTGTTTGAAACCGAGAGTGAAAGCTGGGATCTGCTGCAGCGCGAACAGGCCGAAGAACTGCTCCAGGACTGACTATTACTGATACCGTGTCGATAAATCCCGATCACATTCTGGACGCCAGCGGCCTGTTCTGCCCGGAGCCGGTCATGCTGCTGCATAACAAGATCCGCGATATGGCTGTCGGTGAGACCGTGCAGGTCCTCTCCACCGACCCGTCCACGCAGCGGGACATCCCGAAATTCTGTCACTTTCTGGGGCACGAACTGTTGGCGCAGGATGAGTTTGAGGGCCACTATCGTTATCTGCTGCGCAAGGTGGGCGAAGACTGATGGGGCAACCGGTAAGCTGCCGTTCCGGACCCTGCAGTGAATTTCGTCCCTGGCGGCTCGAGCGGGTATTTGCCGAATGTTTCTACCGGGATTACGCCACAGTGCTGGTGGGCGGGGCGCCGGAGCCCCTGTATCTGCCGGCCTCTGAAGCGGGAGGTGTTCACCGGATCCACTACCGGGAAGATTACTTCGCCAGTGCCCTGCACGAGGTGGCCCACTGGTGCATAGCCGGTGAACGCCGCCGCGGGTTGACGGATTTCGGTTACTGGTATTCGCCGGATGGACGGACCGCGGAGCAGCAGCGCGCGTTCGAGCGGGTGGAATACAGGCCACAGGCGCTGGAGTGGCATTTCGCCAGGGCATGTGGTTACCGGTTCCGCGTCAGTGCGGATAACCTCGACGGCCTGGCGTTATCAACGGATGACGGTGACGTCTTCAAGCGGCAGGTGCAGCGGCAGGCCGTGTACTGGCAGTCTCACGGGTTGCCGCGGCGAGCGCACTGTTTTGTCACGGCGCTGCGCAAGGCGTTTTCCCCGGCGACGGGTCACACGCCGTTCAGCCTGGCGGAACTCGACGGATGAGCGGCCCCCGCGCTTACCTCATCGATGCCTCGATCTACATCTTCCGTGCCTGGTTCTCCCTGCCGGATCAGTGGCACACGTCCGATGGCATGCCCCTCAATGCCGTATACGGTTACACACGCTTTCTGCTGGAGTTCCTCAGGGAGCAGCAGCCGAGTCATTGCGCGGCCACCTTTGACCAGAGCCTGGGCAGCTGCTTCCGCAATGAACTCTACCCCGGTTACAAGGCCAGTCGCGAATTGCCCGACGAGGCGCTTGGCTTCCAGTTGGACACCTGTCGCGAGATCACCGAGCGACTGGGAATTCCCAGTTATGGCGGCGCCGAATACGAGGCCGATGATTATCTCGCCAGTCTGGCGCGGCTCTACAGACGACGCGACATTCCCGTTACCGTGGTCACCCGCGACAAGGACCTGGGGCAGATCATCGCCGGCCCCGATGACCAGTGGTGGGATTACGCGGCCGGTGTCTGCCTGGACGTCGACGGTTTTACGTCCAGGTTCAGCGTGCGCCCAGACCAGTTCGCCGACTACCTGGCACTGGTCGGTGACCCGGTCGATGACGTACCCGGTGTCCCGGGCATCGGGGCAAAGACGGCGGCGGCACTGTTGCAGGTTTTCGGTGATCTCGATCGACTCGCCGCGAACCTGGGGCAGGTCGGTGATCTTTCCCTGCGCGGCGCCAGGCGGGTGCAGGAACGCCTGGAGGAACACTGGCCTGCGGTGGAACTGGCGCGGTCCCTTACCACCCTGGAGCAGCGGGTACCGGGTCTGGATCGGGCGCCCGATTTCGAGCTGGCAGCAGGGCCGATGGAAGATGTGGCCGACTATCTCGTCGAGCTCAACCTGGAAGGGCCACTGGTGCGTCGCTGCCGGGCGCTGGCAAGGGAACTCGCGAAATGACACTGCGTATCGTGGTCGATGAAAATATTCCCGCCGCGGCTCACTTCTTCGGCTCCCTGGGCGAGGTCGAACTGGTCAACGGCAGGCAACTGTGCGCGGCGCAACTGCGCGGCGTCGATGTCCTGCTGGTGCGCTCTGTGACGCGGGTGAACGCCGAACTGCTTGCGGCAAGCGACATCCGTTTCGTCGGCTCTGCGACCAGCGGGGTGGATCACGTCGATCTTCGTTTGCTGGAGGAGCGGGGTATCAGCTTTGCTCACGCCCCCGGTGCCAATGCCAACTCAGTGGTCGAATACGTACTTGCAGCCATCGCCGCAATCGATGACCAACTGGAGCAGCTGCTTGCCGGACGTCGGGTCGGTATCGTGGGCTTCGGGCATATCGGCAAGGCGCTTGCGCGGCGGCTGGACGCGCTGGACATTGACTACCGTGTCAACGATCCCTGGCTAGCCGCCGAGAGCATTCCCAATCACGCGCCGCTGCGCGACGTGCTCGCGTCACAGGTAGTGACCCTGCACCCGGAACTGACCCTCCGGCAGCCCTGGCCCAGCCGACACCTCCTCGATAGCGCAGAATTGGCAGACTTTGGTGAAGGGCAACTTCTGATCAACGCCAGCCGGGGTGAGGTAGTGAACAATGCCGCCCTGAGCGCCAGGCTGGCTTCTGCAGGTGCTCCCGCTGTGGTACTGGATGTCTGGGAGGGTGAGCCCTCGATCGACGCCTCGCTATTGCACCGGGTGCGTATCGGCAGCGCCCACATCGCCGGCTACAGCCTGGACGGGAAACTCCTGGGCACACGGATGCTGCGGGAAGCGCTCGTGGCACACCTCGGTGTGGCAGCGCCGATGCCTGCTGAGACGCCCGGGGGCGAGTCCTCTCAGCTGGCGTTGCGAGGTAGTTGTGGCGGTGCCGATATGATCCGTGAACTCATGCGTCAACGGTATGACATCCTGCAGGATGACGCCCTGTTGCGTGAGAGCATGAAGCAATCGGACCCTGCCGCTGCCTTCGATGGCCTGCGCCGGGAGTACCGGGAGCGGCGCGAATTATCGGGAACGCCGGTGGCGGTTCCCGGCGGGTGCGACCCGCTATCGACAGCGCTCATACGGGGCCTGGGCTGCCGACTTGTGACAGAGGATAGCACCCGGTGAAGGCCGTTCTGCACATCGGCCTGATTGTCAATCCGCTCGCCGGGCTCGGGGGCAGCCTGGGCCTCAAGGGCAGTGACGGTGAAATCCTGCGCCAGCGGGCTGCAGATCTGGATGCCACGGCACGCAGTCGTGCGAACGATCGCATGGAGCGAGCTCTGCAGCCGCTGCTGTCCGTCCGTGAATCACTCCGTTTCAGTACCTGGGCCGGTGATATGGGCGAGCGGGCGTTGACCGATCTGGGTTTCTCCTGCGACGTTATGGGAACGCCTGGGACCGGTATGACTTCGGGTGAGGATACGCGACGTGCAGCCCGCGAACTGCGCCATGCCGGGGTGGATATCATCGTCTTCGCCGGGGGTGACGGCACTGCGCGTGATCTCTATGACGTATTGGGCGACGGGTTTCCTGTGTTGGGCATTCCGGCAGGGGTCAAAATGCACTCTGCTGTTTTCGCGGTATCCCCCGAAGCAGCCGGAGAACTCCTGTTACAGCTCGCCAGCGGTGGCCTGGTGGGTTTGCGCGCCCAGGAGGTGCGCGATATCGATGAGGAGGCCTTTCGTCACGACGTGGTGCGCAGCCGCTTTTATGGTGAAATGCTGGTGCCGGGGGAGGGGCGCTTCCTGCAGCACACCAAGGTCGGTGGCCGGGAGAGCCAGGAACTGGTGGCAGCGGAAATTGCCGAGTGGCTGGTCGAGCGGATGGAGGAGGGGAGGACCTACCTGATCGGGCCCGGAACAACCACCGCAGCCATCATGGAGCAGCTGGCACTGCCTAACACCCTGCTCGGCGTCGATGTGGTTCGTGATGGGCAACTGCTGGCCAGCGATGCCAACGAGGATACCCTGCTGCAGGTATTGCAGGATATGCCCGGCGAGGCCAGTATCGTTGTGACCGTGATCGGCGGGCAGGGACATGTGTTCGGTCGCGGTAACCAGCAGTTTTCCCCGACGGTGATTCGCCGGGTCGGGAAGGAGAACATTATCCTCGTTGCGGCCAAATCAAAAATCACCGAACTGGAGGGGCGACCCCTGCTGGTCGACACCAATGATCCCGGGCTCGACATCGAGCTGAGTGGCTATCACACTATTCTCACCGGCTACGATGACCGTATTATCTACCGGGTAGCCACGATAGACTGATCACCAAGGAGGCCAACCATGCAAGACGACGAATACTGGCGCGATAAACTGACTCCCGAGGAGTTCAATGTGTGTCGCGAGAAGGGCACTGAACGGGCTTTCACGGGTGAATACTGGGATTGTACGGACGATGGCGTCTACAATTGTCGCTGCTGCGGCGAACCCCTCTTTCTCTCCGATACCAAGTTTGATGCGGGCTGCGGGTGGCCCAGTTTTTTCAAACCACTGGAAGAGGGGGCCATCCTTGAAGAAAGCGACACCAGCCATGGGATGATCCGCACCGAAGTGATGTGCAAAAAGTGCGGTGCCCACCTGGGGCATGTCTTCGAGGACGGACCGCAGCCTACGGGATTGCGCTACTGCATCAACAGCCTGTCGGTGAAACTGGAGCGCGAGTGATGGCGACGACGATCGGCAGGTCACGTGTTTTTGCTCCGCTTAGCTGGTTGGGGCCGTTGATGCGCCGGGGGGCCTTCAGCCTTCTGATCACGGCGTTTCTTTACGGTTGTTCCGACGGGAGTGATGGCAGCGCGGTCGCCATGGATCCGCCGCTGTCAGAGCCCACGGAAAAGGCGGACACTTTCGGATCGTGGGCCGTGGGGCACCAGCGCCTCGAGGCGATAGACGTGAATCGCGGTAACCGGCAACTGCCCTATGACGTGTGGTATCCGGTGGATGCAGCGGATGCGTTGGACGCACCTCGCACCATCTATCCGCTGCAGGGCGGTGCCGGGCTGACCGCCGAGCGGGCGGTCGAGGGACTGCCTGTATCCAGTGCGGGGGAATTGCCACTGCTGTTGTTTTCACACGGCTCGGGCGGTACCAATACCCAGTCGGTATTGCTCATGGAAACCCTGGCGAGTCACGGCTTTGTGGTTGTTTCTCCAGAACACACGGGCAATACCAATGACGATTTCAGCGACACGTTGGCGCAGGCCGCCGCCCGGCGTGTCCCGGATATCTCTTTCATGATCGACACCTTCCTGGCCCGTAACGAGATTCGCGGGGATGACTTTTTCCAGCGACTGGACCCGGAGGCCATCGGTGTACTGGGGCACTCCTTCGGCGGCGGCACGGCACTCGGTTCTGTTGCCGGGTTCGGGGGCCAGCCGGCGGATGAGCGTGTCAGGGCCGTCATGCCGATTTCCGCCACGGTCTTCGACCGTTTCACGGATGATGCGCTGGCGGCCGTGGAAGAGCCGGTGTTGTTCCTCGGGGGCACGCTGGATACTTCCGTGCCCATCGAAAACCACGACTACGGATTTGACCGGCTAACCGGCGCCGAGGCTGTGTTCCAGGTGGATATCGTCGGTGCCACGCACACCCACTTCGCCAATATCTGCGACATCGGCAACTGGCTTATCGATAACGGCATCGGTCAGGATCTCTGGCCGGCAATCGGTGCGGAGGCACTGCTTGAGCCTTACCGGGAGGCCTGCTCGGAGGAGGCGTTCCCGATCGAGGAGGTGCTGCGCATACAGAACCTCTATGCGGTCGCCTTTTTCCGGCGTTACCTGCTTGGCGAAGCGGAGTATGAGTTCTACCTGCGGCAGGACTATGCCCGCGATAATGAGCCGGACATAGCCTTTCGAGCGCGGATACTGTAACCGTCACCGGCATCGCCCGCAGGGTATTCCCTTGCCCATCCTACTCCTGGTCTATACTCAAGCAACCGGGCGGGGCGCCTGCGCGCAGGTGTTCGTACCTACTACAACCAGGTATTGGAGATAACATCAATGAAAACACCAACGACCAGACTCCTGGCCATGCTGGCCGGAACAGCGATAACCGCAAGCGTGCTGGCGGATGCCACACTCGATGAGCGTATAGCGCACGCACGAACTGCCGCCCCGGCGTCGGTCAGTGCCAATGCCACGATTGTCGTCGATGGCAAGGTCGTCGTGGAGGGCAGCAATGGCTGGACCTGCATGCCGGACACGATGCCGAGCGACGGCGCAGCCATGTGCAACGACGCGATGTGGATGAAGATGATGGGTGCCATGGGCAGCAAGGGCGATTTTGTCCCGGATCGTGTGGGCATTGCCTACATGTTGCAGGGTGACGTGGGAGCGGGTGTCAGCAATTCCGACCCCTTTCATCCGGATCACAAAAACGCCGACGATTATGTCGAAACCGGGCCGCACTTGATGATCATCGTGCCAAAGGCCCTGCTCAAGGGCATGACCGATGACCCTTCAGTAGGTGGTCCGTATGTCATGTGGGGTGATACGCCCTACGCGCATATCATGGTGCCGGTCGCCGATCTGGAGTAAGCACCGTCTGCGGGTAGCACGTCGTTCCCGGTTGGAAAATGGTTGTCGCGAGGCGGTGTCGACCTTCACCGCCTTGGCGTACAAGCCGATTCCATCATTTTCAAAACCTGGTTGTCATGATCGACAGGCTGGTCTACGCTTCAAGCAAACAAGAATAAAATGTTGCGAAGGGTATCGGGGCTGATCCTTAAATGGGGAGGATTCCCGTGGCGCTTGAGCGACAGACCGAGGAGTCTTTACAAGAACGTATCAACGATTACCTGCGCGGGAAGCCGTCGGACTATGCATCCGAGGAGTCCGAGGAGGAGGTCGTCAAGACGCTTCTGGGCATGCTGCAGAAGGCAGAGAAGGATCTTAAAGCCGCCCAGGAGCGCATAGATCGCATCAAATGGGAACTGGCAAAGTCGAAGGCGTAATCATCACAGGCGGGCAAATACTGAGCGCTATTTGAGACCAAACAGCGCTCCGGGGGCTAGTGGTGTGGACTCGATTCTCGGCAGAAAGAGCAATGACGCTCTTCACTGCGCATCGGGTGCCCTCTCCACGTTATGCGGCACTGCCCAGTCCCTTCAATCGGCCAAGTACCTCATCCACATGGCGCGATTGCCTGTCGTGGCCCGTCCGGGAAAGCTCCCGGTCAATGGCATCGCCCTCCACGCGCTCGATGGCTTCGTTCATGCTGGCCTCGGCTGTGTCGATGTCATTCACTGCACCGTTGATATCGGCTCGCGTCTGGCTGAGCGTCGCCAGGTGTTCCGCAACGGTCGCCCTGCAGCCGGGCGACAGGTTGCCACCGCCCCGAGCCAGTTGTGACTGCAGGATTTTCACCTCCCGGCGGTGCTCCCGGATTTCCGACAGGAGTTTGCGCAGCGTGATCTCTTCCTGGTCTATACGTTCGGTAACGGTGACATGCCGTCGCCTGAGGTCAT
>JAHEEV010000033.1:2439-30674 GCA_024640505.1 Halieaceae bacterium | reverse complement strand
GATAGTTCCGTCGAATCGTCTGCCGGGTCTGGGTGACGTCCGCGATGTACATATAGATGACGGCAAGAATCACAATACCGATCACCAGGGCCATCAGCAGCGCGGCGACTTCCAGAAAATTCAGGGCAAATGCCTGCAATGCATCCATACTCATATTCGACGAACCCTCGCTGTACCATGTCTATTGCGAATAAAATGGCACTATATACCAACAGGGAAGCACAATGCGCCAGAACTCACCGACTCCACCCATCACCATCGATTACTACACCGACGTCCTGTGTGTATGGGCCTGGATCGCCCAGGTGCGCCTGGAGGAAGTGCACCGCCAGTGGGGCGAGAGGATCAGTGTTCGCCATCGCTTCGTCGATATCTTCGGCGATTGCCACCGCAAGATACCCGGGCAGTGGGGCGAGGCGGACGGGTTCGAGAAATTTGGCGCACACGTCGCTGACTCGGCGGCGCGCTTCGAACACTGCCAGGTCAATCCGGCTATCTGGACCCGGACGCGACCGCGCTCATCGATGCAGGCCCACCTCCTCCTGAAGGCGGTGGAAGCCCTGGCCGGCCAAAACGCGGTCGAGGCAGCGGCACTGCGCATCCGCCGGGCGTTCTTCGTCGACGCGCGGGACATCAGCGATATGGCCCTGTTGCTGGAGCTCGCTGCGCAGGAGGGGCTGGACCAGGCATCCTTGCAGGACGCCCTGCGCGACGGCCGCGCGAGCGCGAAGCTCAGCAGTGACCTGCGTGCGGCAACCGAACAGGGTGTCAAGGGGAGTCCGACCTGGGTGCTCAACGAAGGTCGTCAACTGCTCTACGGCAATGTGGGCTACCGCATACTGAGCGCCAATATTGAAGAGCTGTTGAAACATCCCGGTGCCGAAGCCAGCTGGTGTTAAGGCTGCAGGCCAGGGTGCCACCAGGGCCGAATTCCTTCGGCCCGGATCGGCGGGCGGGGTTGAGGGCTACTTCGTCAACTCAAGCATGAATTTGGCCGCGGCCAGCCGGGTCTCCTCGTCCAGGTGGGCCTGGGGCGGCATCTGCGGGTAATCCTGGCGCTTCTTGACCGGATTGGCGGCATAGTCGGCGATACCCTGGGGGTTGTCCATATACAGTGCCTGGATGATCTGGGTCGGGGGGCCGATCATGCGGGAGTTGTAGGCGTGACAGCCGGCACATACGCCGTAGTAGACCAGCTTGCCCTTGTCGAGGCCTTCCATGGAGCGCGGCGGTACCGGTTCGGGCAGCGTGTAGCTGGCCACATTGGCGGTGGAATCGAATTCACACTCGCCGTATTTCTCCAGTCCCAGGGTGCGGTAACGCTCCGGGTTGAGGATGCAGCCGTCGTCCATGCCGACGGTATCAACGATGTCGGGGCCCCTGAGCTCGAGCTGCGTCGCCAGGAATGCCCGCACCACGGGTTCCGGGCTATCGCCGTTATTGCGCATGATGTTGTTGAGGATCCTGGGCCGGTTGGGATTGGGATCTGCCTCCGGGTCGTTGGAAGCGCTGGAGGCCAGCTCGAAATTGGTGAAGATCATGCCGGCAGACTTGTTGCCGGTGATGATGTTGTTCTCCACCACCACGTCGTCACAGGCCATGACCAATATGCCGGTACCGGAGGGGATGTTGGATACCAGCGAGCCCGGAATAGCAAAATTCTCATGGTTGTTGTCCACCACGAAATTATTGCGAAAAATCACGTCCCCGCAGGTCTTGATCGGCAGCCCCGGCGTAATGAAAGCCAGTATGCCGCCGGTATTGTCATAGACCATGTTGCCCTCGACCAGGGCGTGGCGGCTGTTTTCGATCTCGATGCCCGCCACGCTCTCGTAGACCTGGTTGTAGACCACGTCCACGTTATCGGACATGCCCACGTAAATAGCCGCATCCTCGATACCGGAGACGATGTTATGGGAGACGATGCCGTTCTTGCCCAACTGGGGAAAAATGCCGTAGACGCCGGTGTCCACAATCCAGTTGTTGCGGATGATGTAGTTGTTGCCCGCCTGACCCATCACGCCATTACCCTTGTAATGGGTGATGTGCAAATTCTCGATGGTCACACCATTACCGGAATAGAGCACCGCATCGTTACGCACGCCCTCTCCCTCCAGTACCGGGTAATTGCCCTGCTCGATCACGCCCGACAGGGTAATATTGTCCTTGTCGATGTAGACAGTCTCCTTGTACACACCGGGCATGACCTTGATCACAGCCCCGGGACTGGCCGCATTGACGGCCTCCTGTATGGACTCGCCGTCCTTGACGACAATCAGCTCGCCGCTGGTGGGGGTCTGCAGGCTGCGGGCCGGGACATTGGCGGTATCCGCGACCTCTTCTGCGCCGGAGGAACTGAAGGTGGCCCTGGGTTCGGAGGGCACCTTGATAATCGTGGGTCCGGGCTGGTTTGCCTGGCCCAGGTAATACCCACCGGCCAACAGCACTGCAGCACCAACGATGCCTATGACTTTATTCATTGATTTTCTCTCCCGTCAGGGTAATGCCCGTAGAGGCGGGGCTATTGTGAACCGGCAACAATCCAGAGGGCAACTCGGCCGGCTCCCGGGGCTTGAAACTTTCATCGGTCAGAGTTTGCAAAAAGTCTACCAGACGGTCCAGCTCATCGTCCGTCAACTGCGGCTCCCAGATGTGCCAGTGGATCTTCAGCTCCTCCCCTTCGGGTATCGCATGTCCACGGCCTCCCGTATAGAAGGCCGCCGCTTCCCGCAGCGTTTCGAAGCGTCCGGAATGCATATAGGGCGCAGTCAGCGCAATATTTCGCAGGGAGGGCACCTTGAAACCACCTCGCTGGCTGGGATCGTTCAAAGGCTGTTGCGCCCCGCTATCGAAAGGCAGGCCATCCGGCTCCGGGGTGCCGATGACGGCAATCTGCCGGTTAGTGAACAGGGGCGGCGTGTGACACTCGGCGCAGCGCGCCACAAACGAGCGGAAGATATTGAGCCCCTCCTTCTCGGGATCGCTAAGCGCGTCCGCATAGCCGTGGGCGTACTGGTCATAGCGGCTGTTGAGCGAGACCAGGGATACCTGGAACGCGGTAATCGCCGCGTAGATGTGGTCGAGCCGGATCTGCGACTCCGCGGACCGGAAATCCCCGGGCCAGGCCTGGGCGAACAGCTCCCGGTACGCGGGAATACCGTTCAGGGTACGCAATAGCTGCTCTGGCGTACTGCCCATCTCATGTTCATCGTACAAAGGACCCTGCATCTGCTCTTCGAGGCTGCCGGCCCGGGCATCCCAGAAAAAGCGCTGCTGAAAAGCGACGTTCCAGAGACTGGGGGCGGAGCGACGCACCGGCTCGCCGCTGATGCCGACGCTGCGACCGCGGCCGTCGGCGAATCCCTTGTCCGGGTGGTGACAGGAAGCACAGGAGACAGTGCCGTCACCGGAGAGGGCGGGGTCGAAGAAAAGATAGCGCCCCAGGTCCGTCTGCTGCGGGGAAAACCCGTCGCGATAAGCTGGCAGGCCGGTTTTCAGGCCACCGACACCCGCGTCCTCCAGGGAGGGGTACAACTGGTAGAGGCTGCGCAATTCGCAGTGCCCCGCGGCCAGCTCAAAACCCGGCGGACAGTCCTCGCTCAGGGCGGTGGCCGCCGCTGCAGGAGCCACAACGGATCCCAACGCCACGAGCAGGAACAAAGAGAGGCGCAACGCCAGGTGTTTCATCGCGACGCTACCCGATCACTCGGCACGACTGCGGATAAACGCCACCACATCGCGCACTGCCTGGTCATCCGGGAGCACCCCCGCCATGGCGCGCATCTGTTTGCCGGTGCGGTCCTGAGGGTGCGCCCCGCGCTGGCCGGCCCGGAAAGCATCGAGCTGCGCCAGCAGATACCAGTCGTCGGAGCCGGCCAGCCGCGGCGAGTTGAGTGCGGGGTTACCCTCCGCTGCGGCACCGTGGCAGGCACCACAGAACTGGTTGAAGTAGTCACCGCCCAGTTCGTCGTTACCTTCTACCGTCACAGCAGATACGGGGCCGTCCAGGGTGGCAATGTAGGCCGTGACGTCCCGCACCGCCTGTTCATCCTGCAGGGTCACGGCCATACCCGCCATTTGCATCGCCCCGGTACTGCTGCCGCTGCCACCGCGGATCCCTGACTTGAACTTGAGCAGCTGGTCCTCGATATAGGCGGCCCCCAGATGGGTCAGGCGCGGCGCACCCAGCGCCCTGTTGCCCTCCCCCGCGGCACCGTGACAGCTGGCACAGGTGGCGTAAAGCACTTTGCCAACTGCCGGATCGCCCTCCGCCAGGGCCGCACCGGCGGCAACTGACAGCAGAAGGGCAAATAAAACTGTGGTCATTCGCATGATAGATCCCCGGCTCGGTCGCAGCGCATTACTGGCTGACTTGTACCAGCCTGCTCCGCATATGATAATCACCAAGATTAAACGTAGCTGAAAAAGGCTGCCCTGTCCGGCGACGGACAGCCTGTGCAAAAGGCAGACAAACTGCGGGCTGTAGGCTAGACTCTCACTGAACCGCCGGGCGGTAATAATAGCTGAACTGACAGGAAAACCCGATGGAACACAATCCAGACGCACACAGTATGAAATGTCCCAAGTGTGGGCACGGCATGGAAGAAATCACCTACGGCGGCGATCTTGCCATCGATCGCTGCACCAATTGCCAGGGCATCTGGTTCGATAAGGGTGAGGCCGACCTGCTGAAAGACAAATGGATGGGCGACGCGCTGGATATGGGCGACCCGGACGAGGGCAAGAAGTGGGATGCTGTCGAGGATGTCGCCTGCCCCCGCTGTGGGAAAGACATGCAGAAAGGCTCCGACCCGGACCAGCCCCATATCTGGTTCGAGTACTGTGAGGAACACGGTATGTTCATGGATGCCGGCGAGTTCACCGACTACAAGCACGAAACCTGGGCCGACTGGTTCCGCAGCCTGATCAAGGGCGATCGCTGACAGCGGCTTTACAGCCTGTTCACTGAGGGGCGACACGGTCGCCCCTTTTTGTATCCGGTCCGGTACCTGATGTAGTGTCCCAGGGCCTGTTCACACTATTTGAGTTGGCCCTGGATGAATAAGACGACCGACGACCTCAGGATAGACCGGGCGCAACCCCTGATCACGCCCTGGGTGCTGGCGGAGGAGCTGCCCCTGCCCGAGACGAGCGAGCGGGCCATCGCCGGGGCCCGCGGCACCATCGAGGCGATTCTCTCGGGCGAAGACCGGCGCCTGCTCACCATCGTAGGACCCTGCTCGGTGCATGACCCGGAGGCCCTGCTGGACTTCGCCAAACGTTTCAAGGCCCTCTGTGAGCCCCTGCAGGATGCACTGTTTCCGGTGTTACGCGTGTATTTTGAAAAACCCCGCACCGTGGTGGGCTGGAAAGGGTTGATCAACGACCCCGACCTGGACGGCAGTTTCCACATCAACAAGGGATTACACCTGGCCCGCAAAGTCCTGCTGGATGTAGCGGCATTGGGACTGCCCGCCGCCAGTGAATTTCTCGACACGACCCTCGGCCAGTACTATGCCGAACTGGTCAGTTTCGGCGCTATCGGGGCCCGGACCGTGGAGAGCCAGATCCATCGGGAACTCGCTTCCGGGCTGTCGATGCCCGTGGGTTTCAAGAATGGCACCACGGGAGATATCGGTGTCGCGATCGACGCCATCCGATCGGCCCGTCACGGGCACTGGTTTCCCTCGCTCACCAAAGAGGGTACACCGGCTATCCTGCACTCGAGGGGCAATCCCCACGGCTACCTGATCCTGCGGGGAGGTGGGACCACCGGCCCCAACTACCGGGCGCCGGCGCTTCACGATGCCGCCGTGGCGCTGGCGGAACAGGCGCTGCCCCCATCGCTCATCGTGGACTGCAGTCATGGGAACAGCGAGAAGGACCCGGAGCGCCAGGCCGAAGTCGTTTCCGACCTGTGCGACCAGATCGAACAGGGCCAGCGGGCCATCCGCGGGGTGATGCTGGAAAGCCACCTGGTGGGGGGCAACCAGGCCGTGGTACCCGGCGGGAAGCTGACTTACGGGCAGAGTATCACCGACGCCTGCCTGTCCCTGGAGAAAACCGCACCGCTGCTGCAATTCCTCGCGGCTACTGTGCGCAAAACCGCCTGAACCCGCGGACTACCAGCGGTAACCTATGCGGACCCGGTAAGTCTGGTCCAGCTCCTCCACGCCCTCAACCGCGCCGGAGTCATAATCCAGTATCACCTCTGCCGCAGCCTCGATATTCCACAACAGCGGAAATGCCAGGCCGAAGGCCGTATTGACGATCCACTCGGAGGTCTCTTGCAGGTTCCAGATACCGGTCTGTCGCAGGTAGAGACTGGAATCCCCACCGAGGTAGTTACTGGACATGCGCAGGTTCCAGTTGGCGGCAGGGTAGTCCTGGTCGGAGGCGACGATGAAATCCTCGTTGACGTAGGCAAGACCGATTTCAGCAGCCAGCGTGAAGATCGGATCCTCGTAAAAATCCCGACCGATGTAGGGGCCGATGAGGTAGCGCAGGTCCAGGTCGGCAAACTTGTCGTGCTCGGCTGATGCATTGATGCCCCAGTAAGTGCGGTCACCGATGAAATAGTCGTACTTGCCCTGGACGCCCCAATTGTCCGCACTCTTGACGTTGCTGGTCTCGTCGAGCTCACCGTAAGCGTTCAGCGTGTAACGATCGCGCTTGCTGCGCCAGATCGTTTCGAGTCTGTAGTCGAGTTCATCCGTATCCGTATTACCCCGCTGCAGGGCCCAGGCGAAATTTACCAGGCCCGTCCAACGGTAGCCCTCGCCCAGTTCCCAGGGTCTTGGATTGAGGACCAACAGTTCCTCCAGGGCATAGCTCTGCTGGCCGGTGACCACCTGTGCGCCCTCCACCTGCAGGGGCTGGTCGCGGATTACCGTCTCGTCAGCCAGTAACACAATCGCCGGTTGCTGTGTGCTCATGGATTCTATCTGGTCCGTGCTGACCTGGAGCGTACCGGCGAAATCTGTCTCGATCTTGACCGCGCCGCCGCGCGCTTCCTTCACCGTACCCAGAATACGGGAACCGTTCTTGAGGACGATCTCATCCGGTGGCACCGCCTCCTGCGCACCTGCGGTCAATGTCACTGCCATCAGCAAACCTGAGATGAGTGTTGAAATTCTGAACATAAATAATTCCTTGGGCCGGTCTTCGTTGCGGGGAGGGCGGTGCTGAAGGCGCACATGATAATGAATATTGGCGGGGAAGGAAAAAATATCCCCGTCCACCGAGTACAGAGAGGGGGTCAAGGCTGCTAGACTAGCGTCCCTTTCGACCAAATCCCTGGAGACGAGCGTGAGCGACTTCGATTACGACCTGTTTGTCATTGGTGCGGGCTCCGGCGGCGTAAGGGCGGCGCGCATGGCAGCGGGGTTCGGCGCCCGGGTGGCCGTGGCGGAAGACCGCTACCTGGGGGGCACCTGCGTCAACGTGGGCTGCGTGCCGAAGAAGCTCTACGTCTATGCCTCGGAGTTCGGCAAGGCCTTTCAGGACTCCCGCAATTTCGGCTGGAATGGCGAACCGCAGCGCTTTGACTGGAGCACCCTGAGGGATAACAAGAAAACCGAGATCAGCAGGCTCAATGCCATCTACCGCAACCTCCTCAGCGGCGTCGAGGCCGACATCATCGACGGACGCGCCAGTCTCGTCGACGCTCATACGGTTGCCGTGGACGGACAGCACTACCGCGCAGGCAAGATATTGATTGCCACCGGCGGATGGCCCCATATCCCGGAGTTTCATGGCAGCGAGCACGCCATAACGTCCAATGAGGTTTTCGATCTGCCCGCCTTCCCGGAACGCATCGTGATCGTCGGCGGCGGCTATATCGCGGTGGAATTTGCCGGCATCTTCAACGGACTGGGCGCCCAGGTGAGCCAGCTCTATCGCGGCCCGCTGTTTCTGCGCGGGTTCGATCCCGACATCCGCGCGCACGCCGCCCAGGAGATCGCCAAGTCCGGTGTGGATCTGCGATTTGAGGTCAACGTCGAGCGCATCGAGCGGGGACCCACCGGTCTGCAGGTGCAACTGACGGACGGCACTACCCTGGAAACGGATGTGGTGCTGTATGCCACTGGCCGCAAGCCCCACCTGGAGGGGCTGGGCCTGGACAATGTCAATATTGCTCTGAGCGAGTTCGGGACGATCGTTGTGGATGAGGAGTACCGCACCACCGAGCCCAGCATTTTCGCCCTCGGGGACGTCATCGGCGGCATGGAATTGACCCCCGTCGCCCTGGCTGAAGGCATGGCCTTCGCCCGGCGGCAGTTCGGATCGACTGACGCACAGGTGGACTACGATTTCATTCCCACCGCCGTTTTCTGCCAGCCCAATATCGGGACCGTCGGTTTCACGGAGGAGGAGGCGCGGGCAAAGTTCGGGCACATCCGGCTATTCAAATCCACCTTCCGGCCGATGAAACATACCATCAGCGGACGGGACGAAAAGACCTTCATGAAATTGATCGTCGACAAGGCCAGCGACCGGGTCGTGGGGGTGCACATGATGGGCCCGGATGCGGGCGAAATCATGCAGGGCATTGCCATTGCGCTGCGCGCCGGCGCTACCAAGGCCACCTTCGACAGCACCATCGGGATCCACCCGACCGCCGCCGAGGAGTTCGTCACCATGCGCGAACCCTGGACCGAGGACTAGGGACCTGTGGAACAACCGGAACTGTGGCAGCTCGCCCTTCTCGCCGTGGTGGGTGTGGCCGGCGGCTTTCTGAACGTGATGGCCGGGGGCGGATCCCTGCTCACGGTGCCGGTCATGGTCTTCATGGGATTGCCGGGACCGGTGGCCAACGGCACCAATCGCATCGCCATACTGGCCCAGAACCTGAGTGCCATCGTTGCCTTTTTCCGACGCGGCTTTGCCGAATTCCGGCTCAGTGTCACCCTGGCAGCCTGCGCAGTGCCCGGGGCGATAGCGGGGGCGATGGTGGGAACCCGGCTGGACGGCCCGTGGTTCAACCGCGCCCTGGCGATCATCATGGTCGGAGTGCTGCTGGTGATGCATTTCGACAAAGGCGCCAAAGAGCGGCCGGGAGATTACCAGCCGACCTCCCGGCAGCTACTGACCGGTCACCTGCTCATGGTAGGAGCAGGCTTCTGGGGCGGGTTCATCCAGATTGGCGTGGGATTTATCCTGATACCGATCCTGAACCGGGCCATGGGACTGGACCTGGTGCGGACCAATATGCACAAGGTGTTTATCATCGCGGTTTACACGGTGGCCGCCCTGTCGATTTTTGCCAGCCAGGTAGAGATCCTCTGGGTGGTGGGGCTGGCACTGGCCCTGGGCAACTCGATCGGCGGCTACCTGGGCGCACACTTCGCGGTCACCCGGGGGGAGCGCCTGATACGCACGATCCTGAACCTTGTACTGGTGGCATTCATCATCAAGTTATTGATCAGCGCCTGAGACCCCAATGATAGAAGCTGATGCTCTCACCCGCCGCTATGGCAAGGTCACCGCAGTCGCCGGTGTCTCCTTCAGTATCAACAACAATGAAGTTGTCGGACTGCTGGGCCACAACGGTGCCGGCAAGACCACCATCATGCGCATGCTCAGCGGCTACCTGGAGCCTACCGCCGGCAGTGTACGCTTCAACGGTGCTGACCTGGCAGAGGGCGCCCACGACATCCAGCAACAGCTGGGCTACCTGCCGGAAAACCTGCCGGTCTACCCGGACATGATGCTCGCCGACTACCTGGACTACGCGGCCACGGTAAAAGGGATAGAAAAAAGCGAACGCTACCCGGCCATCCGCGAGGCCCTGGCGGCAACCGAGCTGGCCCCTCGCGCGCTGGATCCTATCAATACCCTTTCCCGGGGGCTGAAGCAGCGGGTCGGTGTCGCCCAGGCAATACTCGGCAGGCCCCGCGTGCTGATTCTCGACGAGCCCACTAATGGCCTGGATCCTCACCAGACCGACCACATGCGCCAGCTGATTCGCCAGCTGGCGCGACGGGCAAGTGTGATCCTGTCGACGCATATCATGCAGGAGGTGGATGCGGTCTGCGACCGGGTACTGGTGCTGCGCAACGGCAAGCTGGTCCTGGATCAGTCGCTGGCCGAGCTGCGCAATACCCGCACGCTGCGCCTGCGCACCAGCGCCGGCGCGGAAGAGCTGCCCTCGCTGCTGCGCCGCATGCCCCAGGTCGTTCAGCTGCACCGGGGTCATGCACGGGAAGACTGGGAAGAATTCACGCTGATCCTGCACGACAATGCGGACCTGGACCGGGCGGCGAGCAACATTGCTCACTGTGTCATCGAGGCGGGGGCGAAACTTTACCAACTGCAACCGATCACCCGGGACCTGGACACGGTGTTCCGCGAGGTGAGCGCTCATGGCAACTGATCCCGGTACCCGCACCGCACCCGTGGCGCGACGGGTCTGCCGCAAGGAGATCAACCTGTTCTTCGCCTCACCCGTGGCCTGGCTTTTTCTCGCCTCTTTCGCGGTTCTGACACTGTTCATTTATTTCTGGGTCGAATCCTGGTTCGCCCGCAATATTGCCGACGTAAGGCCACTATTCGAGTGGATGCCGATACTGCTTATCTTTCTCAGCGGCGCGCTGACCATGCGCATGTGGAGTGAGGAGCGACGCAGCGGCACCCTGGAGCATGTGATGACGCAGCCAGCCGGCGTATGGCGTTTCGTGTTCGGAAAATTCAGCGCCTGCCTCATCCTGCTGCTGCTGGCGCTGCTGGCGACGACGCCGCTGCCAGTCACGGCGGCGCTCATCGCCGACCTGGACTGGGGACCCGTGGCAGCGGGCTATCTGGCAACCTGCCTGCTCGGTGCCACCTACATCAGTGCTGGCCTCTTCGTCTCCGCCCGCACCGACAACCCGATTGTCAGCCTGATCGGCAGCGTTGCCCTCTGCGGCGCGCTCTACCTGGTGGGCAGCAGTACCATTACGGGATTTTTCGACGACCGGGTCAGCGAGGCCATGCGCACCCTGGGTAGCGGCGCACGATTCGAGAGCATCACCCGCGGCGTCATCGATATTCGCGACCTGTTCTATTACCTGAGCCTGATCATCGGTTTCCTGGTCCTCAACGTCTATGTGCTCGAGAAAGAGCGCTGGGCCCATGCGGTGAAGACCCCCCGTCACCGCCGCTGGCGCACGGCCACCGGTCTGATCATCGCCAACCTGGTGCTGGCCAATATCTGGCTGGCGCGCATCCCGGTACCGCGACTGGATCTCACGGAGGGCAACCTCTACTCGATTTCAGCGCCCACCCACGAGGTACTGGAGCAACTGCAGGAGCCCCTGCTGATCCGCGGCTACTTCAGTGCCCGCAATCACCCCCTGCTGGCACCCCTGGTGCCCCAGTTGCGGGACTTGCTGAGCGAGTACGCCATCGCCGGTGGGGGGAAGGTTCGCGTCGAATTCGTCGATCCCGCGAAGGAACCGGAGCTGGAGCGGGAGGCCAATGAACGTTTCGGTATTCGCGCGACTCCCTTTCAGGTGGCGGACCGGCACCAGGCCACCCTGGTGAACTCCTACTTCAACATCCTGGTGAGCTACGGCGGCGAATACGCGACCCTGGGCTTCACAGATCTCGTCGAGGTGCGCACCGCGGCCAACAGCCAGGCCGAAGTCGCCCTGCGTAATCCCGAGTACGATATCACCCGGTCGATTCGTGATGTGCTGCAGAGCTACCGGGCCGGGGGCGATCTGTTCGCCGCCCTCGAACAGCCCGTGGAGCTTATCGCCTACGTCTCGGGCGACGACCTGCTGCCTGACAGGCTGCTGGCCTACAAGGACGCCATCGCTGAACAACTCGAGGAGATCGTGCCAGGCTCGGAGGGCAGGTTCAGCGTGCGCTTTATAGAGCCGGAGGCCCAGGGCGGCACGGTCGCTCGCCGGATCGAGGAACAATGGGGTTTCACGCCGATGGTAGCGACACCGGGCAATGAGCGGGAGTTTTTCTTCTACCTGACTCTCGCGGACACGCAGCAGGTGGTGCAGATCCCCACGGAGGATTTCGATCCCGGTGCGTTTCGAGCGATGCTGGATGCCGGCCTGAAGCGGTTCGCCACCAACCTGACCCGGACCGTGGCCCTGGTGACACCGCCGGTCAATGAACAGATGGCCCGACAGCACCTTGGCGCCCCGACCTTCATCAACCTGGAGCGGGCGATCGGACGCGACTATACCCTTCGCCTGGATGACCTGGAGGACGGCAGCGTCACACCGGAGGCCGACATACTCGCGGTCGTTGCGCCCCACCAACTCGGTGAAGCCGCGCTGTTTGCCATCGACCAGTTCCTGATGCGCGGTGGCACCGTGATGCTCGCCACCTCCCCCTTCACCGCTGAGATCAGTGGCGGCAAAATGCGGATGAACGAGTGGGAAAGCGGCC
This sequence comes from Halieaceae bacterium, assembly GCA_024640505.1. Lineage (GTDB taxonomy): Bacteria > Pseudomonadota > Gammaproteobacteria > Pseudomonadales > Halieaceae > JARRPM01. The sequence continues at coordinate 18,284 of JAHEEV010000033.1, read as the reverse complement.
TGCAACCATGGCTGGACCACTATGGCGTGAAGATCGATCGCTCCCTGGTGCTGGACGAGAGTAATGCCGCCTTCCCCGCACCCGTGCGGCGCACCCGGGGGGAGCACGAATTCTATGACGTGCAGGTGATCGACTACCCCTACTTCATCGATATCCGCGGCAGTGGACTGGCCCGCGAACACCCGGTAACCGCCGGCCTGCCACAGGTCACCATGGCCTGGGCCTCACCCATACTGGCAAAGCCTGGCCACGATCACAGTGTTGCGCCCCTGCTGTGGAGCTCACGCCGTTCCTGGCGAAGCGACAGCCTGGATGTCATGCCCGCCGGGGACACGGGTGACATCCAGGCCTTTCCCGATGCCGATGGTCCGCGCCAGTCGGAAAGACTCGGCGTGGTGCTGCAGGGTCGCTTCGAATCCTATTTTGTCGACCGCCCACTCCCACGTTTCAACGAGGACGCACTGGAAACAGGGCCCGCGCGCCACGACTATAGCGGCCGCCTGCAGCACTCACCGGAATCGGCACGCATCGTCCTGTTTGCCTCCAATGACTTTCTGGACGACCAGGTTCTCAATGCCAGTGTGACGGCGAGCGGAACCCAGTACCTTGGCCCCGTAGAACTGTTCATGAATACCCTCGACTGGGCCTTGCGGGACGACCAGTTACTGCAGATTCGTTCAGCGGCACACTTCAATCGAACGCTACCGCCGATGACAGCGCACTCACAGGCGCTGCTGGAGTATTTCAACTACGGTCTTGCCATCCTCTGGCTGGGTCTGTTGGCGGCAGTGTACTGGCTGCTCAAATCACTGCGCCGGCGACGTTATGCCAGGGGTCTGAACCTGTGAAGCGTGCCATCACCCCGCTGTTACTGATCCTCCTGATCCAGTGCATCCTGGTCGCCGCGGTCTATTGGCCACGACTCACAGAATCGGAGCAGGCAACGGCGGCGAATAAGCTCAGCCGCGCCCAGCCAGGCACGATCAACGAAATACACATCGGCGACGAATATGACAACCAGGCGGTGCTGCAACGTACCGGGGATATCTGGATCCTGCCGGAAATGCAGGAGCTGCCGGCGGACAGTGCCAGGATCGACGAACTGCTGCGGCGCCTTGCCGAGGAGGATCCCGGCTGGCCCGTGGCCAACACGATCGCGGCCCGCCAGCGCTTCCAGGTGGCAGACTATCTCTACCAGCGTCAGGTAAAGCTGTTCGCCGGCGGTGAGCTCAACGATACGATATTCCTCGGCACGTCCCCGGCTTTTCGCAAGGTCCACGCGCGCAGCGCCAGCCAGGATGCCATCTTCAGCCTGACCCTGAGCAATTTCGATGTCCCCGCCCTGGACGCAGCCTGGCTGGACCGGAAATTACTGCAAATTCGCGCACCCCTGAGGATCTCCGCCGACGCCTACAGTGTGCACCGTGAGGGGGAGGAGTGGCGTGCCGGAACCGGTGCAATACCTGATGAGCGGGAACTCCAGGCACTGCTGGGCACACTGCGTAATCTGCAGGTTGAAAGTGTTGCCAGTGAGGACGTACAAAGGGAGTTGTCACAGGCTGAAGCAGAGCTCGTGCTGCAGATAGAGAGCCTGGCGGGGAATGTCACCCTCGAACTCCTTTCCCTGGAGGGCACACCCTATGTCTTCAGCAGTGAATTCACCCTGTTTTTCCAGCTCAGTGCCTATGACTTCGATCGCCTCACCGGGATCGACTTCATTCTTATCAGCGGAGCCGAAGGCTGAAGCTGCACCCACGGGTCTTCGCCACTGTGCTACCATGCCCCGGCCCGAAAGATGACCCCGTCACCCCATGATCCGTTTCGTAACCGTGTTTTTCGCAGTCCTGATCGGCCTGTTCTCACTGGAGATGATGAAGCCGGTCCAGGACCATCTGGTAGCACCCTTCACCGGCCTGCTGGCCTCCCTGAGCGCCGCGCTCATCACCCCCTTCGACAGCTCGGTGACCGCCTACGGAAAAGTGCTGCAATTCACCGACAGCGGCTTCGCCGTCTCCATTGAGGCGGGGTGCAACGGTATCGAGGCAACCATCGTATTGATTGCCGCCGTGATCGCCTTTCCCGCGCCCTGGAGGGCACGCCTGGCGGCCATCGCACTGGGCATTCTAGCCGTCCAGACGCTGAACATCGCACGCATCATCACCCTGTTCTACCTGGGCAACTGGAACACGGACGTCTTCACCTGGGTTCATCTCTACCTGTGGCCGGCTCTGATCATGCTGGATGTGCTGATCGTGTTCCTCGTTTACCTGCGCTACCTGGCGGCCGATACTGCCGCAACCGTTGATGCCTGAGCAACATCTGTTACGCCAGTTCCTGCTGCTGGCCTTTGCCCTGCTACTGCCCTGCTTTGCCCTCTGGAGTGCTGCAAGCGCCTGGCTCGCCATACCCGCCATCGGTTTCACCAACATCATCCTGACCGGTTGGTTGCCGGATTTTGTGGCCGGCGTCTACGTGCAGGGATCGGAAGCCTTGCTGGTGACCCGGTTCGGCGAACTCGACGGCCGGCTTGTCGCCGCGGAACGCGCGGGTGATACCATCGGCTACCTTCTCGATCACCGCATCCTCTCCTACTCGATGCCGTTCTACGCCGCGCTCCACTTTGCCACCCCCGGGGACCGGCGGCCGGGCAGTTTTTTCGCGGGCCTGGTCGTGCTGTACCTCCTGCTCGTGGCAGGTATGGTATGCCTCTCGCTGAAGGACCTGATGGTCAACCTGGGGAATGTATTCCTGCAACACCCGACGGCAGGCGTTCCTCCCGCCAACCTGATTGCGCTGGCATACCAGCTTAATGTCTTAATTCTGCCCACACTTGCACCCGTACTCCTGTGGGCCTGGCAGAGCCGGAATACGCCCCTGCTGCAGCCGATGATCAATCCACACACCCAGGAGAGCACACCATGAGAGGACTGCGGGACAAGCTGGCTATCGTCACAGGCGGCGGGGGCGGAATCGGCCGCCACATCTGCCTGCGCCTGGCCGAGGAAGGCTGTGGGATCGGCGTGATGGACCTGAATGCGACCGCGGCGGGCGAAACTGCCGACGCTGTCCGGGCAGCCGGTGGCAGGGCCAGTGTCCAGGCCGTGGACATCACCGACCACGCAGCCGTCGCGACGGCCGTACAGAACCTGCAGGAGGAGTTCGGCGCCATCGATATCCTGGTCAACAACGCCGCCTGGGACCGGGGCATGCCCTTCCTGGAAACCTCGCCGGAGTTCTGGGAGAAAGTGATCGGTGTCAATTACGTCGGCCCCCTGAACCTGCACCATACGGTGCTGCCGGTCATGCTGGCCCAGGGGCACGGAAAGGTTATTAATATCTCCTCCGATGCAGGCCGCGTCGGTTCTACCGGGGAAGCGGTTTACGCCGGTTGCAAGGCCGCCGTACTGGGTTTCGGCAAGAGCGTCGCCCGGGAAGTGGCCAAGGCGGGCATCTGCGTCAACGCCATCTGTCCCGGCCCCACCGATACCCAGATGCTCTACGACGCCACCGGCGAAGGCGAGTTCGGCGAGAAACTGCGAGCGGGCCTGCAGCGTGCCATACCCATGCGGCGACTCGGAAAGCCCGAGGACATCGCCGGTGTGGTCGCGTTCCTGGCCAGTGAGGAGGCCGGCTTCATCACCGGCCAGGTGATCAGCGTATCCGGCGGCCTGTCCATGGTGGGCTGAATCAATTTTCGCAATGCATCGATAACACACGCACGAGCACAATTATGGATTACACCGATATTCTCTACACGACAGTTGATGGTGTCGCCACCATCACCATCAATCGCGCGGACAAGTACAACGCCTTTCGCGGCCAGACCTGCGAGGAACTGATCGACGCCCTGCAGCGGGCAAGCTGGGACAAATCGGTGGGCGTGATCGTGCTGACCGGTGCCGGCGACAAGGCCTTCTGCACCGGCGGCGACCAGTCATCCCACGAGGGCGGCTACGACGGCCGCGGCACGATCGGCCTGCCCATGGAGGAGCTGCACACGGCTTTGAGAGATGCACCCAAGCCGGTGATCGCCCGGGTACAGGGCTATGCCATCGGTGGCGGCAATGTGCTGGCCACACTGTGCGATCTGACCATTGCCGGGGAAAGTGCCCAGTTCGGGCAGGTCGGACCCAAGGTGGGCTCCGTGGATCCGGGCTTCGGCACAGCCTACCTGGCGGCCGTGGTAGGCGAGAAAAGGGCCCGCGAAATCTGGTACCTGTGCCGGCGCTACACGGCGCAGGAGGCGCAGGCAATGGGGCTGGTCAACAAGGTGGTACCGGATGACCAGCTGGATGCGGAGGTCGCGGCCTGGTGCGCCGAGTTGCTGCAGCGCAGTCCCACCGCCATCGCCCTGGCCAAGCGTTCTTTCAACGCCGCCACCGAGAACATCCGGGCGATCTCCTCCATGGGCATGCAGGCTCTGGCACTCTACTACGAGACGGACGAATCCAAAGAGGGCGGCGATGCCTTCAGGGAGAAGCGCCCCCCCGAATTCCGCAAGTTCCAACGCTAGCCATGGACTACGCCCTGTCCGAGGAACAGCAGGTCATCAAAGACCAGGCTGAGCGTTTTGCCCGGGAGCAGCTCCTGCCCCATTACCAGGCCCGGGAAGAGTCCGGAGTCGTGTCGCCGGAGCTCCGTCGCAAGCTGGGGGAACTGGGGCTGATCGGTGCAGAGTTCCCCGAGAGCTGCGGGGGCCTGGGACTGGACGCTGTGACGACCGGGATCATCATCGAAGCCCTCGCCGCCGGCGATTTCAACGTGGCCTACGTGGTGTTACTGGCGGCCCTCAACGGCCAGATCATTGCCGACCACATGGCCCCCGATATCGCCCGGCCCTGGATCGAGGGCATCTGCCGCGGCGACATCCTGCCGGCGCTGGCCCTGACCGAACCCGCAGCGGGATCCGATGCGGCCAATCTCGGCCTGGCGGCCCGCAGGGAGGGGGATCGCTATATTCTCAACGGCGAGAAGACCTCCATCTCGATGGCGGACCAGGCTGATATCGCCATCGTGTTCGCCCGCACCGGGACCCGCGAGCAGCGCGCCAGGGGTATCAGTGCCTTCCTCGTCGAGCTGAATGCGCCGGGAATCACCCGCACCCGCTTCCGTGATATGGGTGAGCACGCCGTGGGGCGCGGATCCATTTTTTTCGACGCGGTGGAAGTGCCCGCAGCGATGATGATCGGCAAACCGGAGCAGGGTTTCACCTCGGTGATGCAGGGTTTCGACTTCAGCCGTGCGCTGATCGGGCTGCAATGCCTGGCAGTGGCGCGCCAGTGCCTGGACGAGACCTGGGAGTACGTCACCGGTCGCAACGCCTTTGACCGGCCCATTGCAGAATTCCAGGGTGTCACTTTTCCCCTGGCGGAGATGGATACCCTGGTGACCGGCGCCCGCGAACTCTGCTACAAGACCCTGTGGCTCAAGGATACGGGTCGGTCCCACACGGCAGAGGCGGCCATGTGCAAGTGGTGGGCGCCCAAGGTCGCCTTCGACACCGTGCACCAGTGCCTGCTGACCCACGGTCACGGCGGTTACAGCCGGGATATGCCCTTCGAGCAGCGGTTGCGGGACCTGCTGGGCCTGCAGATCGGCGACGGCACGGCCCAGATCATGAAGATGATCATCGCCCGGCAGCGACTGCGGCGGCAGGCGGGCTAATCCTTGTAACTCGGTGCCCGTCCCTCCTTGCGGGCCCGGATCGCCTCCTCAAAATTCTGGGTGGTCATGCGCACGAACAGCTGGGCGTGCCCCTCGTGGTTCATGTGGGTGTGGAGGCTGCCGGCGTCCACCCCGGCCCAAAGCATCTGTTTGCTCAACTCCACCCCCAGCTGGCTGAAGCCGGTGATCCGCTCGGCGATGGCATAGCACTCCTCGAGCAGGTCTTCCCCGGGCACTGTGCGCGACACGATGCCAATCTGTTCCGCCTCCGCCGCAGAGACATCCCGCCCCGTGAGCATGATCTCAAACGCCCGGCTGGTACCGATAGCGCGGGGCAGCAGGTAGCTGAGACCCAGTTCCGCGGAGGTCAGGCCGTTGTTAATCCCCGCCGGGCGGAAATAGGCCCCCGTGGAGGCAAGGCGGATATCGGTCGCCATGGCAAGGCAGAAACCGCCCCCGATGGCAGCCCCGTTGATGGCACCGATGACCGGCTGGTGCATGTCGTGCAGGGTCTTGATGACGTCATCCAGGATCTTCATGGCGCGCCGGGCGATGCCGGGCATGGTGAGCCCGTTGAAGATATCCAGCCACCCGGGGTCCTCCAGGTCGGCACCGGCACAGAAACCGGTACCGGCCCCGGTCACAATCACCACCCGGGTGTCGTTGTCAAAACTGACCTCCTCCAGTGCTTCCTTGAAAGGCACCATCACGTCGAAGGCCATAGCATTCATGCGCTCCGGTCGGTTCAGGGTGATCAGGGTGACGGCCGGGCGCGGCTTTTCCACGGTAACGAAGGACATGGTCTGCTCCTCGGGGATCTGGGCACGCTTCAACATTATGACCCGTCCAACAGGAAAACCATGTTGGAATAGGCCACTTTCAGCTTCACACTCGATCCACGATGACAACCCGGGGGCCGAGACCGCAGCGGCGGCTCATGCTAAAGTCAATCCAGAGGAGGATCGATCATGAGATTTATTGGCATCCTGATTTCGCTGGGTATCATCGGCTGGATTTTATACAAGGCGTCCGGGGGCGATGAGAACCCCGGGGTGATCCCCGAAAGCTACCTGGAGTCCATGGAGAAGGCCGAGGGTGTTGAACAGACCGTGCAGGACGCGGCCCAGCGACGCCTGGAAGAACTCGATCAAAACAAAGACTGACGCATACCACCCATGAAGAAGAACACGCTGGCAGCGCTCGGCTGTCTGCTGCTGCTTGCCGGATGCTCGACGCTGCAGCCGGTCGATCTACCCGAAGAACTCGCGCTTCCCCCCGCCCCGTCTCCTTTTTGGCAGGCCGTGGACGCGGACATGTCCCGGGACTGGCACGTTCTCCTGAACGAGGGACCCCACGCGCTGGACTGGCGCCTGCGCGCGATAGACAGCGCGTCGCGGAGCATCGACCTGCAAACGTTCCTGTGGCGCTTCGACGTGGCGGGAGGGCTGGTACTGGATCACCTGATCACCGCTGCAGACCGGGGTGTCAAGGTTCGCGTCCTGATCGACGATACTTTCCTGGTTTCCCAGGGTGAGATGCTGCTGGCACTGGCAAAGCACCCGAATATCGAATACCGCGTGTTCAACCCCTTCAAGCGTCGCACCGACAGTACGGTGACCCGGCAATTGCTCAACCTGGCGGAGTTCCACCGCCTCGATCACCGGATGCACAACAAGGCGATGATCGTGGACAACCACGTGGCCATCGTCGGGGGGCGCAACCTGGCCGACGAATACTTCGGCCTGCACGGCGAGGCCAATTTCCGGGACCTGGAGCTGCTGATGGGCGGCCCCGTGGTCACCCGTATCAGCACCGAATTCGATGATTACTGGAACGATCCCTGGTCGATGCCGATAGAGATGGTGTCCCGCAAGCACGCCTCCGCGGAACAGCTGGCCAGCGCCCGCCGGTTGCAAGCGGACAATCCGGCGATCCACGCTGAGGAAGCCGAGGCGATAATGGTCGACCGGTGGCGGCAGCTCATTGCCCGGGCCGACACCGGCGACGCCACACTGTTTGCCGACAGACCCCCGGAAGGAAACCCGGATAACCCGGGGGAGGCCCCGGTACAGGTCGCCGGGGAACTGATCAATCTGTTCGATTCGGCCCGGGAGGAGATCGTCATCGTCTCCGCCTACCTGATACCGACACCCAATCTGGAGGGGGCCGTGGCGCGCGCGCTGGGCCGGGGGGTACGGGTGCGGATACTCACCAACTCCATCGGCTCGAACAATCACCTGACCGCCCACAGCGCCTACCGCAATCACATCAACACCCTGCTGGGACAGGGGTCAGAGCTCTACGAGGTCAGGGTGGACGCTGACGAGAGGGAGCGTTATATGCTGAGCCCGATCGGCAGGAAGGTACTGGCACTCCACGCCAAGGGCCTGATTATCGACCACGACAAGGTCTTCATCGGCAGCGCCAATCTCGACCCGAGATCACTGCGCATTAATACGGAAATGGGCTTCCTGATCATCAGCGAGAATTTCAACCGGACCGTCAGGGAGGCCGTGGATGTGGATTTCGCCGGGGCAAATGCCTGGCGCCTGGAGTTACAGGACGGTGGCCAGGTAAACTGGGTCGCCGGGGATACCCGATTGAACTCCCAGCCGGCGCTGTCCTACATGCAGCGCATCGAGGACTGGCTGTTCTCCCTGATGCCGCTGGAGGACGAGCTCTGACGGAAACGTCCGGTCTGCGAAACGGGTCATGGGGTACAAGGGGCACGGATCTGATCCATCACTCAAAACCGGGCGACGTGCGGCGCTAATGCTTCATGTCTTGATGACACGAAGGTAGGTCGGCTTACCCGCCGACGGGAATCTCTTTAAGGCACGGTAATTGTAAGCTAACCGCGTATCTGCACATCAGTGTCTCCGCCCACTAGAATTGATTTCCCGGTATTGCGGAACCGTCTGGCTCAAACTGATCCCCCGGGATGGAGGTACTGCCAGGTTAGTACTGATCACCCGGGATGGTGGCACTGCCCGGCTCATACTGATCTCCCGGGATAGTAGCACTGCCCGGCTCATACTGATCTCCCGGGATAGTAGCACTGCCCGGCTCGTACTGATCTCCCGGGATAGTGGCGCTGCCCGGCTCGTACTGATCTCCCGGGATAGTGGTGCTGCCCGGCTCGTACTGATCTCCCGGGATAGTGGTGCTGCCCGGCTCGTACTGATCTCCCGGGATAGTGGCGCTGCCCGGCTCGTACTGATCTCCCGGGATAGTGGCACTGCCTGGGTCATACTGATCCCCCGGTATCGCAGTCCCAAGCCCATATTGATCGAGATTTCCTGCCTCTAGCCCGGGAAATGCCTCTGCGGCAGATACGGATTGCGCGATTACCCCGTCTGTCCGGCCCTCCGACAACTGCGCGAGTTGCTCGGGAGAAAGCAGGCCGGAATAGATCCGAACGTCGTCGATCGCTGCATCCTGCAACGCATACACCTTCCCGGAATTATCTTTGGAGCCCAACCACAGGTACCTCTTTTGCGCCTTTCTCCCATGGAGTTCAGCATCGGGATCGCGCGGCGAAAAGTACATGCCCTGCGCCCGTTTGTTCTCGTAAGTGATCGGGTAGTACGCCTCCACGTTGTTCACATGCATCCACAGCTGGCCGGCTTTGTGATCCCAGCTCACCGCAACAAAATTCCAGCCGTCCGGGATCAGCGAACGCCGGGGTCCCACTGTTTTGCCGCCCGCTCTGGCCCGGAGCTGATCCTGTGATAGCGTTATATTCGGCCCATCCCCGCTGCCCGTACTGACAAGTGTCTGGGCCGCTGCCGGCCTCGCACTACCGTTCAGGTTGACCCACATCGTAATGGTGAGGGCTTCCTGTGTCCTGTAATCGAGATCGATCGGTATTTCCACGCTCGCATTTCCGTCAAAGGCCAGTGCCTGGCCAAACTTGCCCGGAACAGCGGTCGGTAAAGATTCGCTGTCTTTTTCAATGCCGAACAGAGAGCCATTGTTTCCGCCGGCACTGTCATTGGCATGCCCGTCCAGTGACCAGTGACCGATAAGACTGGCCTCACCCTGGGCCGCGGTTCCGTTTACTGTTGCTAAAGTCGCCGCCAGCAGGAGGCAACAAACAAACGTCTTTCCGTGTATTCGCTCAACCATGACGCTACCTTCCCATCGGACCTTTCTTTGCCGCGCCGATCTTGGCCTTCTGCGGCGTGGTTCTGGATATCTGCCAGTCGGCATAGCCAATGCTGAAAGGCATCATGACAACCGGCTGGGGCAGGGTCTGTCCCGCCTGCACGGCCCAGATACGCCTTCGTCGGGAGGTATCTGTCTCGTTCAGGGGCCGGTCCGAAATAAAGGCGATTAAATTACTCTTCTCCAGCCACTGCGGATCCCTGTCCTGGTCGCTTCCACTCGTCAGTTGTTGCTGCCTGTTGAGCTGTAGCTCCGGGCACCGGTCCCGCTTGACCTTCTTCACCGGCACCGTCCAGATATCGTGCTTCACCTCATAGACGATTGCACCCCCGCCGGCGTTGGTCCATTCCGGGTGCGCGAACTCGAAAGCCGAAACTTCTGGCAACACGCAAACTTTACCCGCCTCACTGATGGCAAGCAGCTCGCCGCCCTCCACGAGCACGAGCCATTCTCCGTCCGGTGACCAGCTCAGGTGGCCTGGCTTGCTGTCGAGTGAAATCACACCGGTTGCAGAGCCGTCTACACTGATAACGACCTGCCACTGCGGTGTTTCCGGTATTCGTGCTTTACCATTTTCATCCCGAGCCTCGAGTACCTGTTGGATGAAGGCCAGGCTTCCGGGAACGTGTGCAACTGGCGAGAGATACCCGCAGCGCCAGTCACGCGCCGTAGGTTTTACACCGGGTATGCAGTTTCCGTCAGTGAGCTGCCTGAACTCCTGCGTTGAGAAGTTCACATGCCAGAGCTGATTGCCCAGGGCATTTTGTCCCGAACCTACATAGTAAGCTCCCGTGCCATAGGCATCCCAGTAAGGCTCCCCGGTCATGGCAGGTGCCTGGAGGTAGTCGCGGATTACCGATTCGTCATTTGCAGGCATCGGTATGCCGACGAGCCGGCCCTGGTGTTTCATCAGGAAGGTATTTCCGGGTTTACTGGTGTCCTGGGAAGAGCCCGTTCCGGGTGGATCGGTAACGGGACTGGTCTCCGTCGATCTCTCCAGGTTACACGCCGGGTCATTCAGGCAGGCTATCTCCTCGGCCGTCTGGGCATACGCCACACCGCTGGAAAAATAACCCGCTGCAAACAGAATCTGCAGACATAAGAATCTAAATTTCATAGGCTTATCCTTTAACGGACGTCAAGCAGACACGAATTACCAAGGCCTGGAAAAAGGGTCGGATTGCACCACCCCAGGTTCACGATTTTTGTTCTTTTTTCCATCGTTATGACGCGGCTCCCTGCGGCGAAATCAACGGTGAATTACTAAAGCCTAGCAGAGGATCGGGAAAGTTAAAGAAAACGGCCGAATACCGGAGTCTGCAGGTTTGCGCCCGGATGCACGGCAGGCACCCGGCGGGAGAAGCGCCCGACCCTAGGCGTTGTAGAGAGTAATGGCCCCGATGGCGATGAAGCCGACGCCGGCGATGTAGTGCAGGTACTTCGGGTTGATGAACTCCGACAGCAGACTGCCCGCCAGCACGCCCAGTGCCGAGGCGACGATCAGCGCGGCGGACGCCGCGGCGAATACGAGGTATTTGCTCACCTCCTTGTCGGTCGCGAAGAGCATGGTCGCGAGCTGCGTCTTGTCGCCCAGTTCGGCCACGAACACCGCGCCGAATATCGTCAGGAATACCTTCCAGTCCATGCCTGAGGCCTCCTCGCCCGGATCCCGGTTCAGCTTTTGAGCTTCTCCAGGATACTGGAAAAATCACGCTGGCCGTTGCCCGCGTCCTGGTGGGCGGCATACAGCTGGCGGGCCAGTTTACCCATGGGATTGTCGAAGTCACTCTGCTCGGCAATCTCCATGGCCAGGCCCAGGTCCTTGACCATCAGGTCCACCATGAAACCCGGCTTGTAGTCGTTGCTCGCGGGCGCTGCCTCCATCACCCCGGGATAGGGGTTGTAGACCTCCAGTGACCAGTTGCGGCCGGAGCTGGCCAGCATGATCTCCGAAAGCACTTTCGGGTCCAGGCCATTGCGCGCCCCCATCTCCAGGGCCTCGCAGGTACCGATCATGTGGATCGCCAGCAGCATATTGTTGCAGCCCTTGGCCACCTGCCCGGCGCCGGCGGGGCCGGCGTGGAAGATGTTCTTACCCATATCCGCCAGGATGAGCTTCGCTTTCTCGAAGGTGGCGGCATCGCCACCGCACATGAAGGCCAGGGTGCCTGCCGCGGCCGCCGCCACGCCACCGGAAACCGGTGAGTCCATGAAACCGATGCCCTTTTCCGCTGCGGCCTCACCCACCTCCCGGGCAGTCGCCGCGTCGATGGTGGAGCAGTCCAGCACGGTAGTGCTGGTATCGAGCAAGGCCAGCAGGCCGTCATCGCCGAGAAACGTGGCGGCCACGTGCTTGCCTGCCGGCAGCATGGAGATCACGTAGTCGACGCCGGACGCCGCCTCCGCTGCCGAGGCCGCTACGGATGCACCGGCTTCCTGCAACGCGTCGCAGGCCGCCTGTGACAGGTCGAATACGGTCACGCTGTGCCCGGCCTTGATAAGGTTGGTGGCCATGGGGCCGCCCATATTTCCCAGGCCGATGAATGCTACTGATGCCATTGTCTCTATCCTTTCTGCTGTCTGCCGTTCGCTCACAAATCCGCCAGGGGATTATCATCCCAGGGCGCACGGAAAAATCCCTCGAGCACCTCGTCCGGCACCTCGCGGGAAGCCCGGTACTGCCAGGCGGGATTGCGGTCCTTGTCGATGAGCAGGGCGCGAACCCCCTCGGCGAACTCGGGATGGCGGACGATGTTGGTGGCGAGCCGGATTTCCGCCTGGAACACCTCCCTCAGGGAGGCGTGGCGGGTTTCGAACAGCTGCCGCTCGATCCACAGGGCCGCCAGTTTCGAGCCGTGGGTGAGGCTGTCACGGGCCTTCGCCAGCCAGGGGTCGTCGGTCTGCTGGGCGGTGATGTTGTCGATGATCTGGTGCACGTTGTCCCCGTCGCAGAGGCGCGCAATGGTGCCCATGTGGGGCTCCACCTGTCCGGCGGGACAACTGCCGATGTTCTCCTCCGCGATCGGCCGCAGCACATGGCGCACCCGGCCGTGATTGCTCTGCGCATCCCCGGTCCACTGCTGCTGCAGCAGACCGGCCAGCACGGCCTCCTTGTGCTCGCTGGCGATGAAGCGGTCTGCCAGGCCGGTATAGATGGCGTCGGCGGCGTTGATCGAGGCACCGGTAAGGGCGAGGAAGTGACCGGACCTGCCCGGCATGTGATTGAGAAACCAGCTGCCCCCCACGTCCGGGAACAGGGCGATGGTCACCTCAGGCATGGCAATGCGGGTTGCCTCCGTGACCACCCGGTGGGAACAGCCGGCCATCACGCCGAGTCCGCCACCCATTACGATACCGTGGCCCCAGCACACGATCGGCTTCGGGTAGGTGTGCAGCGTGTAGTTCATGCGGTACTCGCGGGTGAAAAAACTCTCCGCGTACTCGCAGGGCCCACCGGGCGTGGCGGTCGCGGAAACGTGCAGGGCCTGCACGTCGCCGCCGGCGCAGAAGGCCTTTTCCCCGGCGCCCTCGATGAAGATGGCGCCGATATCATCCCGCTCGCGCCACTGTTCCAGTTGCGCCTGCAGCAGATCGACCATCTCCAGGGTCAGTGAATTGAGGGTGCCTGGGACATTGAGTGTTACCCGCCCCAGTTTGCCGGCCGCCGCCGCGACCTCCTCGAACAGAATCGGTTCGTCAGACATCACTCATTCCCTAGCAATTCTTCCAGACGGGCTTGCGCTTTTCCAGGAAGGCGTTGACGCCTTCCCGCTGGTCTTCAGTGGCGAATAGGTCGACAAACAGGTCGCGCTCGCCTTCCAGGCCCTTCGCGATGACGGTATCGCGGCCGCTGTGTACCAGCTGCTTGCAGAACGCAACGGAGGTCGGGCTCTGCTCTCCCACCTGTTCCGCCAGGGCCATGGCCCGCTCCAGGCCCTCGCCCCTGCCGACCACTTCCTCCACCAGGCCGATGCGTTCGGCGGTGGCGGCGTCAATACGCTCGCCGCAGAGGATCATGCGCTTGGCCCAGCCCTCGCCCACCAGCCAGGAGAGCCGCTGGGTCCCCCCGGCGCAGGGCAGCAGGCCGACCTTCGCTTCCGGCAGTGCCATCTGTGCCTGGCTTTCGGCGATACGGATATCGCAGGCCATGGCCACTTCCAGGCCACCGCCCATGGCGAATCCGTTGATGGCGGCGATGGAGACGCCGCGGAAATCCGCCAGGGCCTCGAAGGCCGCACCGAAGTGGCTGGCCATGGTGCGTGCGTTGTTTGCATCGCCGTCGGCGAACAGCTTGAGATCGGCACCGGCGGAGAAAAATTTCTCTCCCGCGCCGGTGATGACCAGGGCGAAAATCTTCTTGTCCCCGTTGAGCTTCTCCACCAGGTCTTTGAGGGCCGGCAGGCTCTCTGCGTCCCAGGTGTTGGCACCCGGGTTGTCGATGGTGATCTGCGCGGTATGGCCGACGATGTCGACTTTCAGTTTGTCCGAGATACTCAGGCTCATTTGATGACCTCCAATGCCCCTTCCATTAACAGTTTGCGCGAGACGATAACCCGCATGATTTCGTTGGTCCCTTCCAGGATCTGGTGTACCCGGGTATCGCGCACGTGCCGCTCCAGGGGGTACTCCCTGATATAGCCGTAGCCCCCGTGCAGCTGCAGCGCGTCGTTGCAGACGTTGAAGCCCACATCCGTGGCGAATCGCTTGGCCATGGCGCAATAGGTGGTGGCCTGCGGGTCCCGGTGGTCGAGTTTGCTGGCCGCCAGGCGCACCATCTGCCGCGCCGCCACCAGCTCCGTGAGCATATCCGCCAGTTTGAACTGGGTGGCCTGGAACTCGGCGATGGCGTTGCCGAACTGTTTACGCTCCTGCACGTAGGCGACCGCCTCCTCCAGGGCCTGCTGCGCAGTGCCGATGGAGCAGGTGGCGATATTGATGCGGCCCCCGTCCAGACCCTCCATGGCGATGGCAAAGCCCTGCCCCTCACTTCCCAGGCGGTTGGCCACCGGCACCCGCACGTTATCAAAGGTGACCATGCGGGTGGGCTGTGCGTTCCAGCCCATCTTGTCTTCTTTCTTGCCGTAGCTGATACCCTCCGCGTCGGCGGGGACCAGCAGCGCGGAGATACCCTTGGGGCCCGGATCGCCGGTGCGCAGCATCACCACCAGCACATCCGTTTCACCGGCACCGGAGATAAACACCTTGCTGCCGTTGATCACGTACTCGTCGCCCTCCCGCACTGCGGAGGTGCGCAGGGCGGCGGCATCCGAACCGGCGCCGGGTTCGGTCAGGCAATAGGAGGCCAGCTTGCTGCCCGACACCAGGTCGGGACACCACTGCTCGATAACCGCCCCGGAGCAGTATTTACCGACCATGCTGGTGGCCATGTTGTGGATGGTGAGGAAAGCCGCGGTGGCGGTACACCCCCTGGCCAGCTCCTCCACGATCAGGCTGGCATCCAGGCGGCTCAGACCCAGGCCGCCCGCCTCTTCGGGGGTATACATGCCCATGAAGCCCAGTTCGCCGGCGCTGGCCAGGGCCTCCCGGGCGAAAATGGATTCCTCGTCCCACTTTGCCGCATTGGGGGCCAGGGCACCTGCAGAGAACGCCCGGGCACTTTCCACGAAGGCTTTCTGGTCGTCGTTGAGGGAAAAATCCACCGTTTCCTCCTGTTCAGTAGGAGCCCGCTCCGCGGGCGATCACGCGCGATCGCGCTGATCCTGCCTGTGGGAGCCCGCTCTGCGGGCGATCGCGCTCGGAGAGCGCTCCTACAATACAATCGCGCTGATCCTGCCTGTGGGAGCCCGCTCTGCGGGCGATCGCGCACAGAGTGCGCTCCTACAATGCGATCGCGCTCGGAGAGCGCTCCTACAGGTAGCATTAACGCAGGTTGATGCTCATGTTGGGCTGCTTGCTCGTGCTCTCGGTGTGGGTCCACTTGGCGGTGATGGTCTTGGTCTCGGTGTAGAACCGCACCGCCTGCTTGCCATAGGCGTGCAGGTCCCCGCGGAAAG
>JAHEEV010000033.1:0-2339 GCA_024640505.1 Halieaceae bacterium | reverse complement strand
ATGCTCATGTTGGGCTGCTTGCTCGTGCTCTCGGTGTGGGTCCACTTGGCGGTGATGGTCTTGGTCTCGGTGTAGAACCGCACCGCCTGCTTGCCATAGGCGTGCAGGTCCCCGCGGAAAGAACCGCGCCAGCCGGTGAAGGAGAACATGGGCAGGGGCACCGGGATGGGAATGTTGATACCCACCTGGCCGACCAGGATCTCGTGCTGGTACTTGCGTGCCGCACCGCCGGAGGAGGTGAAAATCGAGGTGCCGTTGCCCACCTCCAGCCGGTTGATCAATTCGATGGCTTCATCCAGCGTGTCGACATTCATGCAACACAGTACAGGGCCAAAAATCTCTTCGCGGTAGATGGACATCTCCGGGGTCACGTCGCTGAAGAGGGTAGGACCCACCCAGTTGCCGTCCGGCAATCCTTCCACGGCCACGTCGGAACCGTCCAGCAGGCAGGTGGCACCCTCCTCCTTGCCCTTCTCGATAAGCCCCAGCACCCGCTGGTGCGCGGTTTTGGAGATGATCGGACCATAGGCGGCTCCCGAGTCATTCCAGGCGCCGGGGCGCACAGTAGCCATACGCTCGGCCAGCTCTTCCACCCAGGCACTGGACTCGCCGACAAAGACCGCCACCGAGATAGCCATGCAGCGCTGACCCGCGGCACCCACCGAGGCACCCACCAGCGCATTGAGGGTCGAGTTCCTGTCTGCGTCGGGCATGATCACCATGTGGTTCTTGGCGCCCATCATGCACTGCACGCGCTTGCCCGCCTGCGTGCCGGTCTGGTAGATGTGCTCGCCCACCCTTGAAGAACCGACGAAGGAGACCCCCTTGATATCCGGATGGTTGAGGATCTGGTCTACCTGCTGCGGTCCGCCGTGCACCAGGTTCAGCACGCCCTTCGGTGCACCCGCCTCGATAAACAGCTCCACCAGCCGTACCGGCGTGAGCGGATCCTGCTCGGAGGGCTTGAGCACGAAAGTATTGCCGCAGGCGATGGCCAGGGGATACATCCACAGGGGGATCATGGCGGGAAAGTTGAACGGGGTGATACCCGCGCAGACGCCGATGGGCTGGGTATAGCTGTAGGTATCGATGCCGCCGGCGACGTTTTCGACGGTCTCCCCCATCATGTTGGAGGGCACATTGGCGGCCTGCTCCACGACTTCGATACCCCGCCAGACATCGCCCTTGGCGTCTTCGAAAGTCTTGCCGGTATCCTGGGCGAGCAGTTCGCCAAGTTCATCGTGATGCTCCTTCAGCAGGTTGCAGTAACGCATCATCAGGCGGGCCCGCTCGGACACCGGGACCTCTTTCCAGGTGCGGAAAGCGTCCACCGCACTGGCGACGGCCGCATCGACCTCATCGCGGGTGGCAAAGGGCACTTCCGCGAGCAGTTGCTGGTTGGCGGGGTTGGTCACGGGCAGCTTCTCGCTGCTGCCGCTCTGGACGAATTCGCCGTTGATAAACAGGGGTACCTGACGGGTCATGACGATCACCTTTCAATTACGCTGTAACAGGGTCGCCTACCCTAGCATCGGCCAGGACCCCTGCATATTGACGAAATTGCGCACTTCATGGATTATATTGCGGTCGACAGCCAGATAAAGGCCAATCCTCGTGAGCTCACCTTCCCAGTGGCCCCTGCCGGACCAGGGCGTGCGCTTCCTGACTCCGGCCTTC
This sequence comes from Halieaceae bacterium, assembly GCA_024640505.1. Taxonomy (GTDB): domain Bacteria; phylum Pseudomonadota; class Gammaproteobacteria; order Pseudomonadales; family Halieaceae; genus JARRPM01. The sequence goes on along the minus strand of JAHEEV010000033.1, from coordinate 662 downwards.
ATGGTCAAGGAGATGCACCGCCACCCCCTGACCCGCGATTGCTATCCCACCGCGATGGGTTACTACCCGCAGGCCCGGGGACACCGCATGCAGCGGCAGCGCCACGACGACAACCTGTTGCTTTATTGCGTTGATGGCGAGGGAACCCTGGACGCCGCCGGGCAGCGCTACCCGGTGGGCGCAGGTGACCTCATCCTGCTGCCCCAGGGGCTCAGCCACGACTACGCGGCCTCCAGGGCACACCCCTGGAGCATTTACTGGGTGCATTTCCAGGGCGTGAGCACCCGTGTATTCCTGGACTACCTGGGTTACCGCGACGGCCGGCCGATCGTCACAGCGGGTGTATCCCCTGCCCTGCTGGCCTCTTTCAACAGCCTGCTGGCAGTGCGACGAACCGGCTACAGCAGCAGCGCTTTCATCAACGCCGCCAACCAGCTGCGCCACCTGTTCACCCAGTTCGCCATGGAGGCCAGTCGCCAGCAGGCCCAGCACCAGGGCACGCTCGACCTGGACTCCATCCAGGCCTACATGCAGGACAACATCCACCTCCAGCTCGAGCTCGATGATCTCGCCGCAGTGGCGCACCTGTCCAAGTTCCACTTCTCCAGCCGCTACAAGGCCCTTACCGGTTACTCGCCCATCAAGCACTTCCTGCACATGAA
>JAHEEV010000137.1 GCA_024640505.1 Halieaceae bacterium | reverse complement strand
CCGAGGACGAAGAGGACGATGACAATCCCGGTACGTACAAATACCTTGGCTACGGCGATCTCCGGGCCGTCTGGACCCCCAACCGCAATACGATCACGGCCATGGTGCGCCCCGGAACAAAAGACACGGGGTTTGAATTGACCTGGAGTTATCCAATCAGCAGGGTCTTCCGGGTCTACGCCCAGTACTATAATGGCACCGGAGAGAGCCTGATCGACTACGACTATGACATCGAGCGAATCGGCATCGGCATCGCTCTGAATGACTTCCTGCAGCGTTTCTGAAAGTAGAAGCAAAAATGGATCAAACCAAACCAGGTGAAACGATGAAATTCAGGATCACTATCGGATCGCTGGCTCTGATGTTAATGGCATTGGCGGCACCGGTGTAGCACGCACTTGCCTGCTCGCGCCTTGTCTACGAAACCGGGAACGGCGCTTTTATCACTGCACGCGGCATGGATTGGAACGATCCCAGCGCGGCAACTGCGCTCTGGGTATTCCCAAGAGGTATGGAACGTGACGTAGGTGTCGGTAAGAACCCTATCAAGTGGACCTCCAGATACGGTTCGGTGGTTGCCTCGTTCTAAGACGCGTCGAGTACGGACGGCATGAATTCCATGCTTCTGGATGCGCCCCTAATAGTGGCGCACAACAATGATTACGGCTGGTGGGAGATCGAGGAAAAGCTGAAACGACACCCGAGCAGGAGCCGTTATGGCTGACGGCAGTAAATAGCGTTCCTGATATTGGCAGTGGAAGATGTACCGGAGCGAGATTTTCGGTAAGGCATATCCCTACAACACGGCCGCAGGTCGTTACAGGAAAAAGACATGTTGAAAAACACATTATTGGCTATGGCTGCACTCTTGTTAGGTGCGGTCGTCGTCTCGGCGGCGGTCGCTGAGGACTACGATCTTGTTATCAACAGCGGTCGGGTGATGGACCCTGAGACGAACTTTGACGGTGTCGCCAATGTCGGTGTCAAAGACGGCCGCATCGCCATCATTACTGATAAAGATATTGCAGGTAAGGACACCATCGATGCTACCGGACTTGTCGTCGCTCCCGGATTTATCGATCAACATCAACACTGTGTCGACCCTTACATATATCGACTGATGGTTCGCGACGGCCGCACCACCATTATGGACCTGGAGATGGGAGCTTATGGCCCTAAAGTAGGCGAGTGGTATAAATTGCGGGAGGGAAAAACACCCATCAATTTCGGGGTATCGTCTTCACATGAATTTGCTCGTGCAGCGGTGCTGGATGGATTTAAAGACTGGAAATTCTTCAACACACCCGATGGTGTCAGTTCACGCGTAAAGCAAGGTTGGAGCAAAACCCGTCCCAACCCGGAGCAAGGCGACGCCATTCTCGGCGAATTGGATGAAGGTTTACGGCTGGGCGCAATTGGAGTTGGCTCTACCCTGGGCTATATGCGCGAAGGTGTTTCTCCCCGTGAAATATTTGAAATTCAAAAGCTCTCCGGTTCTTACGGCCGCCAAACAGGTTTGCACGTAAGGGGAACACCAGGCACAGATGTTGATGAAGTCAATGGTCACCAGGAAGCGCTGGCCAATGCGGCAGCGTTGAATGCACCCGCAATAGCCATGCATTTCAATAATCCCGGCTATAATCAGGTGCATGAAACACTGGTTCGTATGCGCGAGCAGGGGCATAACGTGTGGGGTGGGCTGTATCCTTATGCCGCGGGCAGCACCACGCTGAATGCTGTGTTTCTGGAGCCCGAAATCTGGGTAGAGCGCCTGGGATATAAATACGAAGACACCCTGCTGGACGTGCAAACGAATACGTTTTACACCCAGGAATCCAGGGAGGAAATGTTGAAAACAGATCCTGTGCGTCCGGTTGTAGTCTATAAAATGCCGGAATCAGACGTTGTTGAATGGTTGAAATTACCCGGTGTCGCCATCGCCAGCGATGGCATGCCCATATTCCCCTGGGATGGACTGGAATGGGACACACCCTATGAAGACCTGCCCAATGCGCACCCGCGATCAGCAGGTGCTTATGCGAAGGCATTTCGGCTGGGTCGCGAGAACAACATACCGCTAATGCAAATTGTAGCGATGAGCAGTTACAACACGGCGAATCCGCTGGGAAAAACGGGACTTAAAGCCATGCAGGAACGCGGTCGCATGCAGGAAGGCATGGTGGCCGATATTACCATTTTCGATCCGCAGACCATTACCGATAACGCAACCTATGCCAAAGGCACGATTCCTTCGTCAGGAATACCCCACGTAATCGTAAATGGCGTGATAGTCATGAGGGATTCGGAGCCACTGAAAGGCGTAAATCCGGGCCAGGCAATTCGTTTCCCGGTAGAGAAAAAAGGCCGTTTTGAGGGCTTGTCAGTTGAAAAATGGAAAGAGAAATATACTGTAGCCCCGGTTGATTTAGGTGGTGGGTTGCCTGATACACACGTGCATTGATGCAGGGAACAAAAACAATTCGTTGCCTGGCAACGGACTGAACAGGGGTTGGGGAAATCAGCGCTCTTAGGTCGCGCCGTTTTTCCCAGCCGTTCGCTCCGCGCCATACCAAAGAACTCACAACACACTAGATCAGACTGAAGTTTGCTGAACAACAACTAGGAGATAGCGATGGCCGACAACAATGAGAAAGGCACACTTTCAGAAAAGCAGGGGGAGTCCTGGCAACAAAATTACAAGGCGAAACTCTGCTCCGCGCAGGAAGCCGCAGGCCGTATTCGGTCCGGCGATTCAATTTACGCCGCCGGTTTGTCAGCGATGCCTCACGACTTCACGGAAGCGCTGGCCGAGCGCAAGGCGGAGTTGAAGGATGTGGACTATTACGGCTGCCTCTCTCCCTATTGCTTCAAGATCATGGACGGGGATTTCAGGGGCCATATCAATTATCATACGGTGTTTTCCGGGGGATTCGAACGCCTGAAAGCCCCCGAGGGCAACATCAACCAGTTATCCGTGCACCTGGCAGAGAGCGACCGTTTCGTCGAAGAACGAGTGAAGCCGGATGTGCTGGCGGTCAACGTCAGCCCGCCGGATAAACACGGGTGGATGACGTTCGGGCCCTGCGGCGGTATGGCCACCCACGTGGCGAAGCAACTGGCTGGAACGGTAATCGTGACGGTGCAGCCCGGTCAGCCAAAAGTTCCCGGCGAGTTCAATGTGATCCACGTGGACGAGGTGGACGCCGTTATCGAAACCCAGGTCCCGATAGTGACCCTACCCAGTGGCGGCGCGACCGATATAAACAAGCGGATCGCCTCGCACATCGCTCCGCTGGTGCCGGATGGCGCGACTATCCAGATCGGCATTGGTGGGGTACCGGGTGCCGTCGCGGCCGGCCTGTCCGGGAAAAAAGACCTCGGCATTCACACCGAAATGCTCACTGATTCGATGTTCGAACTGGTCAAGTGCGGCGCAGTTACGGGAAACAGAAAGAACATCCATCCGGGAAAAATCGTATATGGCTTCGCGGCCGGATCGAATGAATTGTACGAATTCCTGGACGACAACCCGCAATGCATCATTCGGCCTTTGAGTGAGACTATAAATTCCCATCTTTGCGGTCAAAACGACAAATTTATCTCCATCAACACCTGCCTGGTGGTCTCCATTACCGGCCAGGTTGCCGCGGAGGCCGTCAACTTCACCCAGATTTCCGGGACTGGCGGGCAACTGGACCTGGTGCGCGCGGCGCGCAACTCCAGGGGAGGTAAATCGTTTATTGCCCTGGCCTCGACGCGAACACTGAAATCCGGGAAAACCGTGTCTGCCATCTCGTTGGGATTGCCGGCGGGTACGCCGGTCACCACTCCCAGAACAGACGTGGAATATATAGCCACGGAGTATGGGGTGGTGAACCTTCGATATAAATCCAACTTAGAGCGCGCCGAAGCGCTTATCAGCATTGCGCACCCGGATTTTCGCCAGGAGTTGCGCGATGGACTGGCGCATTACGGGGTCACTATCCCTGACTAACTGTGCTGCTGCCCGAACGGTGCGGCAGGAAACAGGATGTAAGTATGACTTAGTAATTACCTGGAGATCCAGCAATGACCAAAACCATAAAAGGCAACCAGGCAAGCGCGGAACAATTTGCCCGCGATGCGGCGGAATCCACGCTCGCGCTCAACCCGGTGGTAGGCATAAATCCCGATGACCTGGTGGCGGCGGCCCGGACCACGGCCCTGCAGGGTATTAAACAGCCATTGATATTGACCAAACATATGGCTGGCTACGGCCGCAAACTGGTCGATGCACTATCGGGTGAAAAACCTTACAGCGCACAGAAAAAAGACCGCCGCTTTCAACACAGGGCCTGGCAGGACAATGGCTTTTACAATGGGCTGTTGCAGGCCTACCTGGCGCTGAACGAATCCCTCGAGGAGTGGGCGGACGACGCGGACTTCGATGAGGTGGATCGGCTCCGAGCCCAATTCGTGCTGCGTGTGCTGAGCGAATCCATTGCACCCACCAATACTCTGGCGGGAAATCCGGCTGCTATCGAACAAGCCCTGGAAAGTCGCGGGAAGAGCGTTGCCCGGGGGCTGAAGAACTGGCTCGGCGACCTGCGCCATAACGGCGGTATGCCCACACAGGTGGACAAGAGCCAGTTCGAGGTTGGGAAAAATTTGGCCCTGTCGCCTGGCGCCGTGGTGTTCAAGAACGAGATCCTGGAACTGATCCAGTACCACGCTACGCCCGACAAGGTGTATAAACGACCTCTGCTGCTGGTGCCGCCCCAGATCAACAAGTACTACGGCATGGATTTGACCCCGGACAAGAGCCTGGTGAAGTACTGTATTGATAACGGCATTCAATTGTTTGTCATCAGCTGGCGCAATCCCGGCCCTGCGCACAGTGACTGGGGTCTCAGTGACTACGTTGACGCGATCAAAGAGGGCATCGGGGCCGTCAAATCGATCACCCGCAGCAAGGATTTGAACGTCATTGCCTTCTGTTCCGGCGGCGTGACGGCCTCCGCTCTCGCCGCGCACCTGAAGGCGACCGGCGACGAATCCATTCATTCCATGACCATAGGCGTTTGTGTGCTGGAGATGGAGAAGACGGATTCGGACCTCTCGGCTTTTTCCAGCGAGGCAACGCTGAAGTCCGCCAGGGAAAAATCCCGCAAGGCCGGCGTACTGCGCGGCAGGGACCTGGCCCGAACCTTCAACTGGATGCGCCCCAACGACCTGATCTGGAATTATGTGGTCAACAATTACCTGATGGGTAACAGCCCGCCGGCCTTCGATATCCTGTTCTGGAACAATGACACCACCAATCTGCCCGCGGGCCTGCACGCAGACTACCTTGAAATATTTGGTAAGGGCGCGCTCAACAGGCCCGGCGAATTCACTGTGGGCGGAACACCGTTGGACCTGCAGCAGGTCGACTGTGACAAGTTTTTTATCGCTGGGGTCACGGACCACATCACGCCATGGAAAGCCTGCTATCGCAGTTCCCTGGCCTATGGCGGTGAGGCGCAATTCGTACTGTCCCACAGCGGGCATGTGCAGAGCCTGGTCAATCCCCCGGGCAACCCCCGCGCGAGCTATTACGTTAACCAAGACCGGCCGGATACTCCAGAGGAGTGGCAGGCGGGGGCCGAACAGCAGCAGGGCTCCTGGTGGCCGCTGTGGATGGACTGGCTGCAGGATCATTCCGGTGAACAAAAAGCCAGGCCACGCAAACTTGGCAACAGCCGATACCAGGCTGGTATCGCGGCACCCGGCGAATATGTTCACGAGCAGGCGGATTGAGCGCGCAATGACAGCGACTACCACCGATTTCGGCGGCCTGACGGTCGGCTCCTTGCGGCACCGGGGCCTCGAGGTGCGCTACGGACACCGGCCCTCGCGGGATGGCGCAGCGCCGCTGTTGATATTCAACGGTATCGGCGCCAGCATGGAACTGCTGGTGCCTTTCATCGAGGCCCTGCCCTATATGGGCGTGGTCACTTTCGACGTACCAGGTACCGGCAGCTCCGAAGCCCCTCTGCTACCCTGGCGGCTGAAGAGTCACGCCCGCCTGGCCAGTGTCATCCTGCGGCGCCTGGACATGGACAGGGTCAACGTACTGGGGGTGTCCTGGGGTGGCGCGCTGGCCCAGGAGTTCGTTCGCAGGTACCCGGACAGCACCTCCCGCCTCATACTGGCGGCGACCTCGCCGGGGCAGATCATGGTTCCGGCGCATCCGCGGGTACTTTTGAAGATGGCTCATGTCCGCCGCTACAGCGATCCCGGATACATGGTTTCGATAGCGGGTGAAATCTACGGCGGGACGCTGCGCACCGATCGCGCCTCCCTGGCCAGGCATACTGCGGGTCTCCGCCGCCCCAACGAACGGGGTTACTACTACCAGATGCTGGCCGGGCTGGGCTGGTCCAGCCTGTGCTGGCTGCGCAAGCTGCACCACCCGACACTCGTTATGCAGGGTAGCGACGATCCCATTATTCCCAACATCAACGGTAAAATTCTGGCCAGGCTGCTGCCCAATGCCAGACTAATCACGGTGGATTGCGGCCACCTGTTCTTGCTGACGCGGTCGCGGCAGTTGGCGCCGGTGATAAACGAATTTCTGGGGGCGAATGTGTCGTAATCGCCGGCGGACCGACGGTAAAGGTATGGGACAAAATCATTGCCACATGTCCCGATGTCACATCCAACCAACAAGCGTAACTTCACCCGTCTGCTATTTTTCTCGTAACGGATTTAGTGCGATAGTTTTCCGTGATTTTGTACACCTGCTGGTTATAGTTCACAGCTCAATATAAAATTCTCATGGGCTGAACCTATGTAGAGACGATTCTTGTAGGCCATACCGATTGTTGATCCAGAAATCTGATCGTTATTGTTGTAATAGACATCTTTGAGAGTGCCCGTATTAACATCCAGCGTCACCACATGAGAAGGGGCCATGCCGCGCTCTGGATCTTTTCTGTATTTCATATAGCCAAACGCATCGGGGTGACCGGCAATCCAAAGCAGATTATTTTCATCCACATCAATATTGTCGGGGGCTTGGTTCAAGCTATGACTTTCCAATCTATCCAGTTCATTAGTGTTAGCATCTCTCCTATATACCACCAAATTTCGAGTTGCTGTTTCAGCCACATAGATAAACTGTCCGTCGTTAGACTGAGCAATTCCATTGGCATAAGTCAGACCTCGAGCAACAGTTCGACCTGTTGTGCCATCATGATAAACAAGTGTGGACATGGGAATTAAGAAAATAACAAGACGTTCACTAAATTTGCTATCACTGGGGCCTCGATCATTGGTAGCGTAAAAACTGTCAGGCCCTACTGGCTGAACATCATTAGGAGAATACATCTCATCAAACTGAACGGTCTTAATATGAGTCAAATGATGATTTTCCGAGACATCAAATATTTCGACAGTATGCTCTCCACTGCTCTTGTGATTCACTGCAAAAATACGTTTATATTTTCCATCGTCCCATAAACTTATGCCATGCGGGTTAAAGTCTTCCGGTCCATTTTCAGAAAGATATTCCACCTTAGAATAATCCGATGCAGAAAAACCATAGATTCCATTGGGCGTACTAGATGACACAATTTCAGGTTCGCGATTCCATGCTGAAACAAAAAGGTAACCGCTTCTTTTGTCAGCGTGTATGTCCTCCGCACCCTGGGATACTGTTATTTTTTCGCAGTTTTTAGGTTCAGTCACAGCTATTTCACCCAGCGCACCTGAATGCAGAAGAATCACCCAGCCTGAATAACTGACGATCAAAAGTGCCAGAGCGATGAGAGTCTTACTTCTCCATTTCATATTAGCTTTCCCGATATGACTTTACAGGCTGTGCCCTGGATAACGTTTCTTGTGTTACTTCCTGGGTAACTGAAGGCCTTCTCGCGTAAGTATTCACATGACACACTCTCTGCCAACTCGTACTTGCGACGTCAGTATTGTATTCATTAGTACCGGGACTGTTATCGTGATTTGAATAGCAGGAGCCCGGCGCGCTAATTTTTTTCCGCCCGGATCACCTTGCTGTCCAGGAGCGTGGCGATATCGCCCTCGCTGTAGCCATGTCGCTTCAGGATCTCCAGCGTGTCGGCACCCACATCACCTGCGGGGCGGTACTCGGGTTGGGCGTTGCCGCGAAACTGGATGGGCGGCGTGGGCATGTAGAAAGTCTTGCCGGAGGGATAGGTTATGGGTCGCATGAAGTCGTTGACCAGGGCCTGTTCATCCTCGGGGACGTCAGCCATGTGGCGCAGGCTTTCAAAGGGAATATCCGCGGTCGTCCACTTTTGCGCCCAATCGCTCAAGGGTCGCGAGGCAATCAGGGGTTGGAGAATTTCCACCAGTTCACGCTGATTTTTCTTGTTCGCCATTCTCGAATTAAAGCGTGCATCGTCAACCAGGTCGGCCCTGTCGATCGATTCACACAGCGGCTTCCAGTATTTATCAAAGTCAAACAGCATTAACACGACCCACTCACCGTCGGCGGTCTTGTAGGGATGGCCCATGACGGGCAGGAG
>JAHEEV010000032.1 GCA_024640505.1 Halieaceae bacterium | reverse complement strand
CACACAGAGTACTCCCTCGTCGATGGGCTGGTCCGGGTAGGGCCCATGGTCAAGCGCGTCGCCGAACTGGGGATGCCCGCGGTGGCGGTCACCGACGTCAGCAATTTCTACGGACTGGTGAAAGTCTACAAGGCGGCTTTCGCCGCTGGCGTGCAGCCCATATTTGGTGTGGACCTGATGGTGATGGACGGGGATGACGCGGAGCGCGCCTACCCGCTCTGCCTGCTGGCCATGAACCGCGAGGGTTACCAGAACCTGACGCTCCTGATCTCCCGGGCCTATACCGAGGGCCAGCACCTGGGAGTGCCATACGTCCACAAGGATTGGCTCGCCCGGTGTGCCGGGGGGGTCATCGCCCTCTCTGCGGGCGCAGCCGGCGAGGTGGGCCAGGCGCTTGTGGCGGGCAAGCCGGAGTTGGCCGAGGCCCGGGCCCGGGAATGGATGAACCTGTATCCCGGGCGCTTCTACCTGGAGTTACACCGCACCGGGCGCGAGGGAGATGAGACCCATCTGCATGCCGCCGTCGACCTGGCGGAAGCGCTGCAGTGCCCGGTGGTCGCCACCAATGACGTGCGCTTCCTGGATGCATCCGAGTTTGAGGCCCACGAGGCCCGGGTCTGCATTCGCGAGGGCCGGACCCTGGATGATCCGCGCCGCGCCAGGCTCTATACGGACCAGCAGTACCTGCGCTCGCCCCAGGAGATGGCGGAGCTGTTCGCCGACCTCCCCGAGGCCCTGGCCAATACTGTGGAGATAGCCCGCCGCTGCAATCTGGTGCTGGAGCTGGGCAAACCCTACCTGCCGGATTACCCGGTACCGGCAGGGATGACCATGGACGAGTTCTTCCGGCAGGTGTCCCACGAAGGTCTCGAGCGGCGCATGGCGCAGCTGTTCGACAGGGCGGACCCGGAGTTCCCCGACAGGCTCGGGCACTACCGCGAGCGCCTCGATTTCGAGCTGGATACCATCATCCAGATGGGCTTTCCGGGCTATTTCCTGATCGTGATGGATTTTATCCGCTGGGCCAAGCAGCACGATATCCCGGTGGGCCCCGGGCGGGGTTCCGGTGCGGGATCCCTGGTGGCCTACGCCCTGGAGATCACCGACCTCGACCCGATTGCCTACGATCTGCTGTTTGAGCGATTCCTCAACCCGGAGCGGGTCTCCATGCCCGACTTCGACGTGGATTTCTGCATGGAGAGGCGGGACCGGGTGATCGACTACGTGGCCGACACCTACGGTCGTGAGGCGGTGTCGCAGATCATTACCTTCGGGACCATGGCGGCCAAGGCGGTGGTGCGGGATGTGGCCCGGGTACAGGGTAAGTCCTACGGCCTGGCGGACAAGCTGTCCAAGATGATTCCCTTCGAGGTGGGCATGACGCTCGCCAAGGCCCTGGAGCAGGAGGAGCCCCTGCGGGAATTCCTGGAGGAGGACGCCCAGGCCCAGGAGATCTGGGACATGGCCGTCCAGCTGGAGGGGATCACGCGCAATGTGGGCAAGCACGCCGGCGGCGTGGTGATAGCCCCCTCGAAGCTGACCGATTTCGCGCCCCTGTTCTGTGATGAATCGGGTGGCGGCCTGGTAACGCAGTACGACAAGGGTGACGTGGAGGATGCGGGGCTGGTGAAGTTCGACTTCCTCGGCCTGCGGACCCTCACCATCATCGACTGGGCCGTCAAGATGATCAACGCCACCCGCGAGCAGCAGGGCGAGCTGCCGCTGGACATCGCCCAGCTGCCGCTGGAGGACAAGGCAGTCTTCGACCTGTTGCAGTCAGCGGAGACTACCGCCGTGTTCCAGTTGGAATCGCGCGGCATGAAGGACCTGATCAAGCGCCTGCGTCCCGACTGCTTCGAGGACATCGTGGCTCTGGTGGCCCTGTTCCGGCCGGGCCCGCTGCAGTCGGGTATGGTGGACAATTTCATCAATCGCAAGCACGGCCGGGAGGAGATCTCCTATCCGGATTCCCAGTACCAGCACGCGTCTCTCAAACCGATCCTGCAGCCCACCTACGGCATCATCCTCTACCAGGAGCAGGTCATGCAGATTGCCCAGGTACTGGCCGGCTATACCCTGGGTGGCGCCGATATGCTGCGCCGGGCCATGGGCAAGAAGAAGCCCGAGGAGATGGCCAAGCAGCGGGCCGTTTTCGAAGAGGGGGCCAGCAACCAGGGTATCGACGGCGACCTTGCCATCAGGATCTTTGACCTGGTGGAGAAATTTGCCGGCTACGGCTTCAACAAATCCCACTCTGCGGCCTACGCCCTGGTGTCCTACCAGACTGCCTGGCTCAAGGCGCACTACCCGGCGCAATTCATGGCCGCGGTGATGAGTTCGGAACTCGATAACACCGACAAGATCGTGGTGTTCGTCGAGGAGTGCCGGGCCATGAAGCTGGCCCTCAAGTTGCCCGACGTGAACGAGGGCAGCTATATGTTCACGGTGAACAGCCGGGGCGAGATCGTCTATGGCCTGGGCGCCATCAAGGGGCTGGGGGAAGGACCGATAGACAATATCCTGGCCGCCCGTCAGCAGGACGGCCCGTTTCTCGACCTGTTCGACTTCTGTGCCAGGACCGATCCGCGCAAGGTCAACCGACGCGCGATCGAGGCATTGATCCGCTCCGGGGCCTTCGATGCACTGGGGGTGGAGCGCTGGGTGCTGATGGCCGCGCTCGAGGATGCCCTGAAGGCCGCCGAGCAGAGCGCCAGCAACCGCGACAGCGGTATCGACGACCTGTTCGGCGAGGTCGTACCGAGCCAGGGCAACGGCAGCGGCGATGTGTACGCACCCTTCCGCAGCGTGAGGGCCTGGACCGGCAAGGAGCGCCTGGGCGGAGAGAAGGACACCCTGGGTCTTTACGTGACCGGTCATCCCATTGACGAATATGAGGCGGAAGTGCGCAAGTTTGCCCCCACCCGCATTGCCGACCTGCGCGCGGACAAGCAGGGCACCCAGGTGCTGGCAGGGTTGATCGTGGCCACGCGGACCATGAAGACCCGGCGCGGGGATACCATGGCGGTGTTGCAGCTGGATGACCGCAGCGCCCGTATCGAGGTGACGGTCTATGCCGACACCTACAGCGAGCACCGGGAACTGCTGGGCAAGGACCAGATTGTAATTGTGGAGGGCACCGTCGCCCATGATGACTATTCCGGCGGTCTGGCCATGCGCGCCAGGGATATCCGCAGCCTGCTGCAGGCGCGTGAAAATTATGCTGCCGGGCTGACCATCGAGGTCCGCCAGGATATGCTCGACGACAGACTGACGGACGAGTTGGAAAAAACCCTGGCGGGAGCCGGTGGCGGCACCTGCCCGGTATCCCTCGTCTACAAGCAGGCGCGCAATTGCGCCCGGGTCAGGCTGGGCGAGCGCTGGCAGGTGGTGCCCAGTGACGAATTGCTGCAGAACCTGCGCGACAGCTTCGGCATCGAGCAGGTCTCGCTGGAGTACAGCTGAGTGCCGGTAGTGACCGGACCGGCGCGGGGCCGCGCGCGTGCAGCTCGACGTGCACTGATCGTGCCCGTGGTGCTGCTCCTTGCGGGCTGCGCCGCACAGGTACCGCCGTGCCCGTTCACCGGCAAACCCGACTACGCGCTATCTGCCGGTTGCCTGGCAGTGGTCCACGGCCGCGTTCTCGTGGTGGAATCCATCTATGGCGGCGTCACCCCGCCCGGGGGCAAGTCGCTGGAAGGTGAATCGGCCCAGTGCACGGCTCACCGCGAGACCTGGGAGGAGACCGGGCTGGACCTCCTGCCTCGCCAGTTGGTCCACGTATTCGATACGGGATTCCATCTCTATTATTGTGAGATACACGCGGGATCCGGCCGCATCGAGCTGGGGCCCGGCAAGGAAGTGGAAGGTTGGCGCTGGCTGTCCGTGGAGGATTTTGACAAGGTCCGGTGGCGTTTTGCCGGGCAGGGTGACGAGCTGCGCCGCTTATTGGCCATTGAGGAGTGATCGTAGATGTTGTTGCAGGACAAGGTGGTTATCGTTTCCGGCATTGGTCCGGGGCTGGGGCAGGAGCTGTCAACACTGTCGGCGAAGGAGGGCGCTTCCGCCGTGGTGCTGGCGGCGCGCACGGCAGCCAGGCTGGATGCGGCTGAGCAGGAGATTCGCGACCTCGGCCTGGGGACCCGTATCCTGAAAGTTCCTACGGATATTGCCGACCCGGAGCAGTGCCAGCGACTGGCTGACCGGACTGTCGAGGCCTTTGGTCGTATCGATGTGCTGTTCAACAGTGCCTACGACCCGGGCAGTTTCGAGCCCATCGACCAGGCCGACCTGGAGGGCTGGCGGCGCAGCATGGACGTGAATTTCTTCGGCACGATGCAACTGACCCAGGCCTGTGTCGCCCACATGAAGGAGAGTGGCGGCGGTGCCATCGTCATGATCGCCACCATGGTGGAGCACAAGCCGCTGGCAACCCAGGGGGGGTACGGCTCATCCAAGGCGGCACTGCGCAATGCCACCAAGCACCTGGCTTTGGAGCTGGGGCAATACCAAATCCGGGTGAACAGTTGCCACATGGGCTGGATGTGGGGGCCTGCGGTGGAAGGCTATTTCGCCTGGCAGAGCCAGGCAACCGGACGCCCGCAGGAGGAACTGATTGCCGATGTGTCCCGCAATATTCCCCTGGGAGAGATACCGGACGACGGCGACTGCGCGAGGGCGGCCCTGTTCCTGGCCTCGGACTACGCCCGGGTGGTCACCGGCGCTGCACTGGATGTGAACGGCGGCGAGTATATGCCGATATAGAGGAAGGAGGGCAGGTTGATGTCAGATAGGAACGAGATCGAGGCGGCGGTATTCCGGCGCTTGCTACAGCATCTGGACGAGCGCAAGGATGTACAGAATATCGAGTTGATGAACCTGGCGGGTTTCTGTCGCAACTGCCTGTCGAAGTGGTATATGGCCGCTGCACAGGAGCACGGCATGGCGGTCGATTATGACGAGGCCCGGGAGCGGGTTTACGGCATGCCTTACGACGAGTGGAAGGCGCGTTACCAGACCGAAGCGACGCCGGAACAGAAGGCCGCCTTCGAGGCGGCCCGGCCCGATTGACGCGTGATATCCGGGATCAATCCTCGCTGATAATGAGTTCGCGAAGGTAGTGGAAACGGCTGGCGTAGGGCTCCACCGCCTCATCGGCAGTCCGGCGGACGACGGATGAAATGGAATCCCACGGGCTGGTCCCGGATTCGCTGCCTTCAGTCATCTCCCGGCCGAGAGCGCCGAAGCCCTCGCCAATGGCGGTGGCGCTTTCGATCGTGGCCTGGACCAGGAACATCTCCGCGAGGACCAGGTCGTTGATGGTCCGTCGTACCCGTGACGGTTGGGTTTGATTCGCTTGCATCGTGGTGCCTCCTCGGCGATGGGTGCAGGCTCCGGCGCGGTCGGCACCAATCAGGTGCGCACCGCGGCAAAGCCTGTCTCATGTTTGGGCAAAACCGGACCCAGTGTCCCCGGATTTGCGCCTGGCAGCGTGATTGAAGCAATCCCTGTGCCAGCGCGCCGGTATGATAGGGATATTCGGTGACAGTGCAATGCCTGTGCCGGTAAAACCGGCGTGAATATTGCTGATCGCCGGCGCCGGTTGATTTTTATGCGGTATGCGCGATACTCCCCATCCCCGCAGACATTTAAGCAAGCAACAATAACGGAGAGACCCATGTCGATTCGATTCACACAATACCTGGCGGCTATGCTGCTGGCCCTCCTGGCTCTGCCTGCAGCGGCGGCCGATAAACCCAACATCCTGGTGATCTGGGGCGACGATATCGGCATCACCAATATCAGCGCCTACAGCGACGGCATCATGGGCTACCGCACGCCCAATATCGACCGGATCGCCGACGAGGGGATCCGCTTTATGGATTATTATGGCGACCAGAGCTGCACCGCAGGGCGTTCCAGCTTCATCACCGGCCAGACCCCCCTGCGCACCGGGCTGAGCAAAGTCGGTATGCCCGGGGCGGAGCTCGGCATTCAGGACCGCGATATCACCATCGCCGAGGTGCTCAAGACCCACGGCTACGCCACCGGCCAGTTCGGCAAGAATCACCTGGGAGACCGGGATGAGTTTCTCCCTACCAACCACGGCTTTGATGAATTCTTCGGCAACCTCTACCACCTCAATGCGGAGGAGGAACCGGAGGATGTCGATTACCCGAAGGATCCCGCCTTCCGCAAGATGTTCGCGCCCCGCGGGGTGATCCGCTCCTATGCCGATGGGCGCGTGGAGGATACGGGCCCCCTGACCCGCAAGCGCATGGAGACGGCCGACGAGGAGTTCGTCGGCGCGGCGATGAAGTTCGTGGAGAGCTCGGTAAAGGCGAAGAAGCCCTTTTTCGCCTGGGTGAACACCACCGGGATGCACTTTCGCACCCATCCGGCGGAGAAGCATCTGGGCAAGTCCGGTCAGGATTTCTACAACGACATAATGGTGGCCCATGACGAACTGGTGGGCCAGCTGCTGGACCAGCTGGATGACCTGGGCGTCGCCGACAACACCATCGTGTTCTATTCCACGGACAACGGGGTGCACTACAACACCTGGCCGGATGCCGGCATCACGCCCTTCCGCAGCGAGAAAAATTCCAACTGGGAGGGTGCCTACCGGGTGCCCGCCGTGGCGCGCTGGCCCGGCAAGATCAAGCCCGGACAGGTCTCCACTGCGGTCATGTCCCACCTGGACTGGATGCCCACCCTGGTGGCCGCCGCCGGCGACCCGGACCTGAAGCAGAAGCTGCTGAAGGGGACGCGCATCGGCAACAAGAACGCCAGGCTGCACCTGGATGGGTTCAACTTCCTGCCCTACCTGACCGGCGCAGCCGAACAGGGTCCGCGCCGCTCATTCGTCTATCATAACGACGGCGGCATGCCGGTCTGTGTGCGGGTGGGCGACTGGAAGGTCGTGTACGCCGAAAACCGGGCGAAAACCATGGCCCTGTGGGCGGAGCCCTTCGTCACCCTGCGGGTTCCCAAAATATTCCACCTGCGGCGGGACCCCTTCGAGCGGGCCGACCACAATTCCAATACCTACTGGGACTGGATGATCGACAAGGCGGCCCAGTTCTACCTGGGTACCGCGACTACGGCCATGTACCTGCAGACGTTTGCCGAGTACCCGGCCAGCCAGAAGCCGGATTCCTGGTCTATCGACGAATTGACGGAAAAGTACCTGAACGCGAAGTAAGATCGACAATTCGGAGCATAAAAAAGCCCGCGATAGCGGGCTTTTTTTGTGGTCGGATGGATCAGAGACATTTCCGGCCCGGATCAGCCGGGTGATCGGCCGAATGCGTTTAGCCGGAAGCCCCGAGATGCACTCAGTGCACGTGACCGTGGGCGATCTCTTCATCGGTCGCGGCCCGAACGCTGACGACCTGGACATCGAAATTGAGCTCCACACCCGCCAGCGGGTGGTTGGCATCCACGGTGATCTCGTCACCGGACACTTCCTTCACCACGATGCGCTGGGGAGCGCCGCCTTCGCCGCGGGCCTCGAAGGCCATACCGGGTTCGATGGACTCCACGCCCTGGAATGCGTCCCGGGGTACCTTCTGGATCATGTCCGGACGGACTTCTCCATAGGCATCTTCGGGTTTGACTTCGACCTGCAGTGAGTCACCCTCGGTCTTGCCGACCAGGGCCTGCTCCAGGCCGGGGATAATATTGCCTGCGCCGTGCAGGTAGTTGAGAGGCTGGGCTCCCTCGGAGCTGTCCAGCACTTCGCCGCTGTTGTCGGTCAGCTTGTAGTGCATGCTGACCACGGTGTTCTCGCCAATCAGTAATGACATGCTGTCTCCTTTTTGGACGGGTAAAAAAAAAGCGGGCGGAGAATCCGCCCGCTTTCGCAGTGGTACTCAGGAGATAACGACGATGTTCTCTGCCTGGGGGCCTTTCTGGCCCTGGGTCACGGTGAACTCGACTTTCTGGCCTTCGATCAGGGTCTTGAAACCTGAACCCTGGATAGCGCTGAAATGTGCGAACACATCGGCGCCGGATTCCTGCTCGATGAAGCCGAAGCCTTTGCTCTCGTTAAACCACTTTACTGTACCGGTACTGGTAGACATATTTGATACCTATTCATCAAAAATAAAAATTGCCCAAGCCTGGGCGTCTATTGCTTGAGGCGTTGCTATTACTTATGAAAAACAGGGCGAGGGTCTAACAGTGAGACTTCGAGATGTGGAACATAAATAGAAGAAGTGTCAAGCAAGGCCGATTATATAGCGCTTTGTGCCGGTGTCAATCGAAAACTCAGGGCCCTCCCGGAGGCGCCGAGCCCGCCCCGGTGGTGTATTATTCCGGTTTGCAGCGCAGAACGAGGTGATCCGTCGTGACCAACAGTGGCAGGCCCCTGGAGGGTATCCGGGTGATTGAAATGGGGCAGTTGCTCGCCGGCCCTTTCACCGGGACCATACTGGCGTACTTCGGTGCGGAGGTTATCAAGATAGAGCCGCCCGAGGGCGACCCGATTCGAGGCTGGCGCCTGCTGCACAACGGGACGTCGCTGTGGTATCGCAGCCTGGGGCGCAACAAGAAGAGCGTGACCCTGGATCTCAAGGCCGATCGCGGCAGGCAACTGGCGGCCAGGCTGATCGATACCGCCGATGTCCTGATCGAGAACTTCCGGCCCGGATTGATGGAAAGCTGGGGTCTGGGCCCTGATGATGCCAAGGCCACCAATCCCGGTCTGGTCTACGCGCGCATCTCCGGTTACGGACAGACCGGCCCCTTTGCCGACAAGCCCGGCTATGCCTCGGTAACGGAGGGCTACGGCGGCTTCCGCTACATCAACGGTGAACCGGGCAAGGCGCCGGTACGACCCAACATCAGCCTCGGGGACACCGTGGCCGCCCTCCATGCTGCGCTGGGTATTGCCCTGGCGCTGATCCAGCGTGCCAGGCCGGACTCCGGCACGGGACAGGTGGTCGATGTAGCGCTGTACGAATCGATATTCAACCTGATGGAGGCTATCGTGCCGGAATACGATGGCGCGGGTGCCATACGTGAGCCCTCCGGAACCACGATAACCGGTATCGTTCCCACGAATACCTACCGCTGTGACGACGGTAAACACGTGGTCATCGGTGGCAACGGGGACTCCATTTTCAAGCGCCTGATGACCGCTGCCGGTCGCTCTGACATGGCGGAGAATCCCGGGATGGCGACCAATGCGGGTAGAGTCAAGCACGAGCCCGAAATCGATGAAGCCCTGGCGTCGTGGTGTGCCGCCCACTCGTCCGCGCACATTATCAACACCCTGGAGGAGGCGCGGGTGCCGGTGGGGCCCATCTACAATGTGGAAGATATGATGTCGGATCCGCACTACCAGGCGCGGGGCATGTTCGAGCAGGTAGAGATAGACGGCCAGCCGCTGAAGATTCCCGCGATCATGCCCAGGCTGACATCCACGCCCGGTCGCACGGATTGGCCCGGGACGGAGATCGGCAGCCACAACGAGGAGGTGTTTCACGACATTCTGCAGCTCGGTGAGGCCGAAATCCTCGAGCTGCGGGAAGAGGGCGTTATTCGCTGACGCGGGAGGTGCGTTTCGATGAGTGACAGCATTTTCATAACCGATGTAGGCCCCAGGGATGGCTTGCAGAACCAGCCGAAAATTCTCACGGTGGAGCAACGCCTGGCGTTGATTGCCGCCATTGCCGGGGCCGGGGTAGCGTCCATCGAGGTGGGCAGTTTTGTCTCTCCCAGGGCCGTTCCGGCGATGGCCGGGACCGACGAAGTGGTGAAGTCACTTCCGGCTGGCGACGGTACCCACTACACCGCACTGATACCCAACCTGAAAGGCTACGAACTGGCACGCGAGGCCGGCGCCGCTTCGGTGACCATGGTCCTGTATGCCAGCGAGGGTATGGCTCGCAAGAATGTCGGGATGAGCATGCAGGCGGCTGAAGAGGCCACCACGGAGATCCTGGCCCGGGCCCGGGAGGATGACATCGAGGTGATCGCCACCATCTCCGTGGCCTTTGCCTGTCCGTTCGATGGGGCGATCGATCCTGCCGTGGTCAGTGCCGTAGCGGACCGCTTCATGCGCCTGGGCGCCGACCGGGTGGTGATTGCGGATACGATCGGCGCCGCCGACCCGCAGCAGGTGCGCGCGCTGACCGCCGACCTGGTGCGTGACCATGGCAGCGAGAGGCTCGGTTGTCATTTTCACGACACGCGGGCCATGGGTCTGGCTAATGTGTTCGCGGCGGTGGAATCCGGTATCCGTCGTTTCGATGCGTCCATCGGCGGCCTCGGCGGCTGCCCCTTTGCACCCGGTGCCAGCGGTAACGTGGCCACCGAGGACGTGGTGATGATGCTGGAACAGATGGGTTTCCGTACGGGCATCGACCTGTCCGATCTGCTGGCGGCCTCGGACCTTGCGGAACAGCTGACCGGCACCGCGCCGGGCGGGCGGTCCAAAGCATGGCTGAAACCCTGGCTGGCGCAACAGGCCGCGGGATAATCGGGGATTTTTTGACGGAGCGCAGGAGAAGATTATGAGTTACAGGCTGGGTGTCGATGTCGGGGGCACGTTTACCGACCTATTGCTCATCAATGAAGATACCGGTGAAACCTACACCGCCAAAGTGCCCTCTACGCCGGAGGACTCCTCCATCGGCGTCCTCAACGGTATCGCCAGGATCTGCGACGAATCGGGGATAGACCCCGCCGGCGTCAGCCGCGTCATGCACGGCACCACGGTAGCCACCAATGCAGTACTGACCGGCAAGGGCGCAAAGGTGGGCCTGGTCACGACGACGGGGTTCGAGGACACCCTGCAGGTGGCGCGCTCCTTCTGCCCCGGCGGTCTTGGTGGCTGGGTAAGCTTTGTGAAGAAGCCATTGCTGGCGCCCCTGGAACTCACCATCGGCGCCCGGGAACGTATCAGCGCAGACGGGTCGGTGGTGCAGCCGCTGGATGAGGATCAGCTGAGGGCGGATCTGCAGGGTCTGTACGACCGGGGTGGTGTCGAGGCCCTGACAATCTGTTTTATCAACGCCTACATCAATGGTGAGCACGAACGCCGCGCCCGGGAGATCGCCGCGGAGATCTTCGGTGACACGCCGATCTCCATCTCCAGCGAGGTCGTGCCGGAGATGCAGGAGTATGAGCGTACCGAGACTACCGTGGTGAACTCCTATGTACGCCCGGAGGTTGCCAAGTACGTGCGCAACCTGCAGGCCGCGCTGGAGGAGAAAATGGGCCGGGACACCCAGCTCTCCATTCTGCGCTCGGACGGCGGCCTGGCGTCGGCCCGCGGTTCCGCGGAATCGCCCGTGAACCTGCTGATGTCAGGCCCCGCCGGGGGCGTTTCCGGCGCGCTCTATTTCTGCAATCGCGCCGGCTACGGGGATATCCTCACCTTCGACATGGGGGGCACGTCGACCGACGTGGCCCTGATCCAGAATTCACGGGCGAGAGTACGGCGGGAAACCATCGTCGGTGACGTGCGGGTCCGCGCACCCTCGGTGGATGTGCGCACCGTCGGTGCAGGCGGCGGTTCCATCGCCTTCGTGCCGGAACTGACCAAAGCCCTCCGGGTCGGCCCGGAATCGGCGGGGGCGGTGCCCGGTCCGGCCTGCTATATGAAGGGCGGCGAAGCCCCCACGGTCTGCGACGCCAACGTGGTGCTGGGTTACCTGCCTTCCGATGTGCAGTTGGGTGGCAAGATGGAGATCAACCGGGAGGCCTCGGTCAGGGCCGTCCAGCAGGTGGCCGATGCCATGGGTATTGACCTGCTGGACGCTGCCGAGGGGATCATCAAGATCGTCAACGAGTCCATGTTCGGGGCGCTGCGCCTGGTATCGGTGGAACAGGGTTACGACCCCCGCGACTTCTCCCTGGTGGGCTTTGGTGGCGCGGGCCCCCTGCATGCCAATGCCCTGGGTATTCTCACGGACGCCTGGCCGGTCATCGTGCCGCCGGGGCCGGGCGTGCTGTGCGCCTACGGTGATGCCACCACCCGCGTGCAGGATGAGGCGGCGCGCACCTACCTGACCATGGCCCAGGATCTCAGCGACACACAATTACTGGCGGACCTGCGGGAGCTGCAGCAGCGGGCCGGCGAATCGCTGGTCGTCGACGGCATTCCCGCGGCGGATCACGAGGTAATCTTCCAGGCCGATCTGCGCTATGCCGGGCAGGCGTTCCAGATTACCGTAGATTTCACGGAGGATGAGCTCGTGGAAAAGGGTATTGCACTGCTCACGGACCAGTTCGACAGGGAGCATGAGCAGTTGTTCACCTTCAAGCTGGGCGACGGGCACGAAATCCTGATGATCCGCGCCATCGCCAGGGCCCGGGCTAAATCCATTGCAGAGCTGAAGACCGGGGAGGCGGGCACCACCCTCGAGGAGTGCCGGATACACGACAGTCAGTTTTACCACGAGGGCGCGTGGCACGATGTGTTCATCTATGACCGCGATCGCCTGCACGAGGGCCTGGTGGTTCCCGGCCCGGCCATCATCGGCGAGATGGATTCCACCACCGTGGTGCTGCCCGGGTTCGAGGCACGGGTCGACCCGGTGGGCAACCTGCTGATCAATCCGGCGCAATAGAAGGGGACTGCCATGACCGCGAAAATCATCCAGAGCAACGACGCGCCTTTCGACCAGCCTGAAGTGGACGGCGTGACCGTCGATATCATCGAAAATGCCCTGCGCAATGCCCGCGAGGAGATGGACGCGGTGCTGTTCCGCACCGCCATGTCACCGGGCATCCGCGAGCAGGGCGACTGTTTTCCCATGATCGCCAACCGGGAGGGCAAGATGGTCGTGGGCCAGTTCGGCTCCTTTATCGGACCCTTCCTGGAGGTCTATGACGAGGAGATCGAGGAGGGCGACATCATCCTCACCAACGATCCCTATATGTGCAACGCGGCGGTTTCGCACCTGCCGGACTGGGTCGTGCTGGTCCCGGTATTCAAGGACGGGCGCCATATTGCCTGGTCTGCCATGTTCGGGCACATGTCCGACAACGGCGGCATGGTACCCGGCTCCATTCCCATCGAGGCGACCACGATATACCAGGAGGGTATCCGGATTCCGCCGATCAAGCTCTACAAGAAGGGCGTCCTCCAGTCGGACCTGCTGGAACTGATCCTGCACAATGTGCGCACACCCCAGTGGAACCGGTTCGATCTCAACGCACTGGTCGCCGCCTGTAATACCGCGGCGAGGCGCTGCGTGGAACTGGCGAACCGGTTTGGTGATGACGTGCTGGTGACCACCATGGACATCATGCTGCAGCGCAATTACGACGCCATGAAGCACATCATCGAGATGTTCATTCCGGAAGAGCCGCGCGAGTTCGAGGATTACCTCTGCGACGACGGGATGGGCATGGGACCCTACAGAATCAAATGCCGGATGTGGCGTGAAGGCTCCACCGCCATATTCGATTTTGACGGCACCGACCCCCAGGCGCAGAGCTCGGTCAACTTCTACCTCAATGAAGATATGTTCAAGATGTTCTTCGGCTCCTTCACCATCAACGTGGTGGATCCGCAGATCGTCTTCAACGATGGCTTCTACGACCTGGTGGACGTGCGCATTCCCGCGGGCACACTGCTCAAGCCCAAATTTCCGGCCGCCCTGTCGGGTCGCACGCACGCGCTTGGACGCATTTTCGACGTGCTGGGCGCGTTGCTCGGGATGGGCGCCCCCGAGCAGATGCTCAATGCCGCGGGCTTTTCCGACTCGCCGCACCTGTTCTTTTCCGGTTATGACGGCAACGGCGAGTGGTTCCAGCTGTTCCAGATCGGGTTCGGGGGCATCCCCGGCCGGCCGGTGGGGGACGGCCCGGACGGCCACTCGCTGTGGCCGGGCTTCACCAACGTACCCAACGAGTTCATCGAATCCTACTTCCCCCTGCGTATCGAACGCTACGAAACGATTCCCGATTCCGGCGGCGCCGGCCTGCACCGCGGCGGTAACGGCCTCAGTGTCGCCTACCGTTTTCTGTGTGACGGCGAGATCGGTATCCACGACGAGCGCTGGCTGACCTACCCCTGGGGCGTGCTCGGGGGGGAGACCGGTATGCGCTCCACCAAGCGGCTGGTGCGCAACGATGGCAGCGAGGAGTGGTTGCCGGCCAAGATAGAGGGGGTCAGGGTGAAAGCGGGCGATCTCCTGTACTTCAATACCTGGGGTGGTGGCGGATGGGGTGATCCGCTGCAGCGCGATCCCCAACAGGTCCGCCAGGACGTGGCGCGTCGCCTGGTGACACGAGAGGGCGCGAAGCGCTACGGCGTGATCATTGCCGGGGACGGCACGGTGGATGCCGATGGCACGGAGCAGCTACGGGCCGACATGAGCAGCGCTCGCGGTGACAACACCGCGCTGTTCAACCGCGGTGGCGACATCGAGGAGATACGCGCCCGGTGCGAGAAGGAAACGCACCTGCCGGCGCCCGTGAGCCCCACGTTTCTCTCCGGTGCCGGGCGTTGACAGGCTCGAGAGGTCACTCTAGCGTGCGTCAATGCCCGGTAGGGCGGCTATCACGTCGGTCAGAGCCGACACGTCGGCATACTTGGCATCCAGGTCGAACAGGTTTGCTTCGTGGGCCCGGGAATTGCGGTCTCCCACCGCCTCCCTGGGAATCATGACGCGGTAGTCGTATTGCAGGCCGTCCACTGCCGTGGCGCGGACACAGCCGCTGGTAGTGAGCCCCGTGATCACCAGGGAATCCACGCCCAGCCGGCGCAGGCGCCGGTCCAGGTCAGTTGCGTGAAAGGCGCTGGCCCAGCGCTTCTCCACCACTTCGTCCTGCGGTTCCCGGGGTAGCCGTGGATCGATCGCCACCCATCGCGAGCCCGGCGTCAGTACGTTCAGCGCCGGCAGGCGTTGCCGGAATATTTGCGCCTCGGCGGCATCGTGATAGACCACCGTCGTGAAATAAACCGGCAGGCTGCGGCGGTGGAATGCGTCCAGAATAACGGCATTGGCCGCGACGACTTCCGGGCACTCACACCCCAGGGGACAGGCGGGATCGGTAAAGCCGTTGATCATGTCCACGACGATCAGGGCGGGCTTTTGGCCCAGCCCCAGGTTATGGCGTTCCAGGTTCACGACCCATCCCGGTGGCGGCTTGCGCTATAGTGTCTGAAAAACGGCATTGTCGCCCGGCAGTGCCGGGAGTAGCAAGGGGTATGCCCCGCTCCAGGCATCTGGGTCATCCCTGCGGTGCCAGCGACTTTCGGCCCAGCCGGGAGTGGATCGCGGCAGACGCCAAACCGGCAGCCCCTTGGCCATGAAACGGGAGTTCTCCATGCCACCTGACATTTCAACATCGACGTTCTTCAGCGAGGGTGCCCGCTGCGTTGGCACCCTGTACCTGCCGCAGGGTGTCGACCGGCCCCCGGTCGTGGTCATGGGTCACGGCCTGGCTGCCCAGCGCGACTTCCAACTGGCACCGTTTGCTGAACGTTTCGTCGAACGGGGAATGGCCGTTTTCGCCTTCGACTACCGTCACTGGGGCGAGAGTGAAGGAGAACCCCGGCACCTGCTCCTGCCGCGTCGGCAGTTGCAGGACTGGCGCGCAGCGCTGGCTCACGTGCGGAGCCTGGAACAGGTGGACGGGGAACGGCTCGGCATCTGGGGTTCTTCCTTCGGCGGCGCCCATGTCATCCACGTCGCGGCAGAGGACCACCGAATCCGGGCAGTAGTATCACAGGTGCTGGCAGCGGATACGCTCAGTGCAATCCGGGGTTTCGGGCCGGGCTATATGCTGAAATCGACAGCGCTGGCACTGATGGACAGTCTGCGCGGACTGCTCGGTATGGCGCCGCTCTACATACCTGTGGTCGGGCGGCCGGGCCAGACAGCTGTGCTCAATACGGCGGAATGTTGGGAGGGCTATCTCGGGCTGGTGCCCGAGAATAGTTCCTGGCAGAACCGTATTGCGGCCCGCTCGGTGCTGCACCTGCCTTTCTACCGGGCCGTCAAGGTAGCCCATCGCGTCAGCGCCCCCACGCTGCTGATGGGGGGCGTCGACGATTCACTGGTTGCCATCGAGGATATTCGCATCCTTGCCGGGAAGCTGCCGGGCGCGGAGCTGCGCGAATACCCCTGCAATCACTTCGCGCCCTACTATCCGCCCATGTTCGAGACCTTCGTCGCGGCGCAGGCGGAGTTCCTGGCGTCCCATCTGGGGTCGTGACCCGGAGCTGACCCGCCCCGGCGGATAGGTAATAATTCCATTTTTCGCGCTGATCCGTCCTTTATACTGGAGCGGAGCTTGAGGTATGCGCCTATGGGCTGTGGGGTCCGTAGACATTCAATAAGAACAGCAGGAGAAAGCCCATGTCCTTCAAGAAAAAATCCCTGGTAATCGGACTTGCGGCTGCCGCCGCCTCGGTAACACCCGTGCCAGCCGCACTGGCACAATCGGCCGGACTGGAAGAAGTGGTGGTCACCGCCCGTAAGCGGGTAGAGAACCTGCAGGACGTGCCCATCGCCATCACCGCCTTTGACGAAACGGCGATCGAACGGGCCGGTATCGAGCGCGCATCCGATTACATCAGCCTGGTCCCCAATGTCACCATCGTCGACACGGCCAACGTCGGTGATACCCAGGTCAGCATCCGCGGTATCGTTTCCACACGGGATGCGGAATCGACCTTCGCCTACGTGGTGGACGGCATTCTCAGTACCAACCCCAACAGCTTCAACGAGGAGCTGTTTGATGTGCAGTCGATCGAAGTCCTGAAAGGTCCCCAGGGGGCCCTGTACGGTCGCAACGCCGTAGCGGGCGCGATCCTGGTCACCACCAAGGCGCCCACCGACGAATTCGAGGCGAGGATCGGCGGGGGTGTCGGCAACAATGACAGCTACAAGGTCAATGGCATGGTGAGCGGCCCCATAATCGGGGACACGCTGCTGGGGCGGCTGGCCGTCAGCACGCGCCAGACTGACGGCCACTACAAGAATATCTTCACCGGGGAGGACGATGCGGTCGACTACCTGGAGGACAACAGTGTCCGCGGTCGCATGATCTGGAACGTCAGCGATGATCTCTCCTTCGATTTCCGTGGTGGCTACTCCGAGGTGGAAGGCGGGGCGATCAACTTCAATGCGGCGTTTGCCCTCCCGGCCTTTGTTGCCCAGACCGGCAACCAGAGCTACATGCAGGACGTCAACGACATGGACTTCCGCTTCACCTTCAATACACCGGGTGAAAACGAGCAGGAAACCCTGGACCTGGCCCTCAAGATGGACTGGGACCTGGGCTTTGCGGACCTCATTGCCAGCGTGGCCTACAACAACCTGGAGGAGTACCTGCTATCCGATGGCACCAGTGCCACGTTCTATGGGTATGAAGTTACGCCCGCCTGCCTGAGTGACCGGGAGACCCTGAACAGTTTCACCCGCCCGGACCTGTTTGGCCCCCTGGGAGATCCGTTCGCGGTCCTCCCCCCGGGAGAGGGCGGTGAAAATAACTTTGGCGGTGTTTACGGCCCCTACACGGCAACCGCCTGCGACGGCTATCAGTACCAGGAACGCAATCAGGAAGACCTGAGTTTCGATGCCCGCCTCGTGTCCCCCGGGGATCAGTCCCTGCGATGGATTGCCGGCGTCTATATGGCCGAGATCGAGCGTGAGGTGGTGGTCGCCTACGGCGCCGACCAGGGTCTGGGCTTCAAGCGCCAGCCCTACATAGGCCCCGAAGGGCCCAATCCCACCGACCTGCTGTTCTGGGACGATTTCGACACCACGGTATACGCCGTCTACGGGCAGGTGGAATTCGATATCACCGAGACCTTCGAGATTGCCCTGGCGGCGCGCTATGACCGCGAGGAGCGTGAGGTGACGAACAAGGTGCCCAACGTTCTCAACTCCGGTCTGAACGGCAACCTGTCCGATCCCGCCTTCAGCGGGAACCCGATCCCGATCAACCCGGCGCTGGTCAGCAACCCGGACGGGATCCCCAAGCGGGATGACGACTACGACCAGTTCCAGCCGAAAATCACCGCCAACTGGGCCGCTACCGACGATCTGAATCTCTATGCCAGCTACGGTGTCGGCTTCCGCAGCGGGGGCTTTAACTCCGTCGGGACCGAGGACCTGCTGAGTTTCTGGTTCAACGCGGGCAACGGTGGTCCGGGCGAGTTTGTCGACGCCCAGCTGCAAGTCAGTGATGACTATGACAAGGAAGTCTCCCAGGCCTATGAGGTCGGTATGAAGTCAGAGTGGCTGGACGGTCGCCTGCGCCTCAATGCCGCCCTGTTCCGCACGGATGTGGACGACAACCAGTTCTTCGAGTTCTTTGCCGGACCCTTCGGCCTGCTGCGCGCGGTGACTACTATTGATGAACTCTATATTCAGGGTTTCGAGGCGGATTTCACCTTCGCTGCCACCGAGGGACTGACCTTCTACGGTGGCCTTGGCCTGATGGATTCGGAAATCGAGGAGAACAAGAACCGGCCCCTGTCAGAGGGCAATGATGTACCCCAGACGCCCGACACCACGGGAAATCTGGGTGTGCAGTGGGTGCTGCCCATGGGCAGCAACCTGGAACTGGTCAGTCGTCTGGATTGGGTCTACGTGGGCGAGATGTGGTTCCACACCCTGCAAGGCGAGCAGACACCCACTATATGGAATGCGCTCTTCCAGCTGCCGGGTGTGTTCGACCAGGACTTCTCCCGCTCTTCCCGCGACGCCTATGACACCCTGGACCTGCGCGTAGGGCTCGAGGCCGAGCATTGGTCGGTGACCGCCTGGGGTCGCAATATCACCGATGAGGATTACCTGCAGGAGGTGATCCCGGCGCCTGAATTCGGCGGCAGCTTCAACCATCCGTCTGCGCTGCGCTCTTATGGCGTGGACTTCGTCTACCGCTTCTAGCGCGGGCGATTATTCCTGCGAAACGGCGCCTGTCCGCGCAGCGGACAGGCGCCGTTTCAGTTTTACGACGGCACGGCTGCAGTCCCCGCCGATCGCGTACAGGGCCGGCACCATCAGCAGGGTGACAAACAGCGCGAACAGCACACCGAAGGCCAGGGAGAGTACCGCCGGTTTGAGAAACTGGGCGTTGGTAGCCCGCTCAGCCATAATGGGCAGCAGGCCGACGAAGGTAGTCACCGTGGTCAGCAGAATGGGGCGGAAACGGCTGACGCCCGCCTCGACAATGGCCGCGCGCAGGGCGGATCCCCCCGCCCGGAGTCGCCCGATATAGTCCACCAGTACCAGGTTGTCGTTCACCACCACTCCCGCGGCGGCGCCGATGCCGAAGTAGGAAAACATGGCCATGGGTACGCCGAACATCAGGTGCCCGAATACCGCGCCCATGAAGCCGAAGGGAATCGCGGTCATCACCAGCAGCGGCAGCCAGTAGGAGTGAAATGCCACGGCAATCAGTGCGTACATGGCAAACAGCGCAACGGCGTACAAAGCGAAAACCTCGTTGAAAAATTCCTGCTCTTCTTCCTGTTGTCCGCCCTTTAGGATCTTCAGTTCAGGATAGCGCTCCTCCAGTTCCGGCAGGAAGTTCTCCTTGACGTCCTTGGTGATGTCGCTGATCAGGTCGTGGTTGAGGTCGGCACGCACTGAGACCACCCGTTCCCCGTCCCGGCGCTGAATGTTCTGGGCTCCCCGGGAGAGTTCCACGTCCACCACGGAGAGCAGCGGTACTTCGCGCCCGTCTGTCGTTCGCACACGGAAGTTACCCAGGCTGGACAGGTCGCTCCGCAGATCCATGGGATACTTGACCATGACCCTGACATCGCCGTTTTCTCGCGGCAGGCGCTGTACCTCCTCACCGTAATAGGCCTGTCGTACCTGGCGGGAGACGTCTGCCAGGGTGATGCCCAGCTTCTCGGCGCCCGGCTTGAGATCGAACAGGATTTCGTCGGACTCCCCCCGCTGGCTGTCGCGGACGTAGAAGGTGCCATCGAAGGAGCGCAGATGCTCCTGCAGATCGGCACTGGCAGCGCTGAGCTGCTTCGCGTCCCGGTGCTGCAGCAGGTAGGTCAGGTCGGCGCCCTGGTTGGTGATCGTGTAGTTGACCTCGATCTCCTCGGCATCGGGTATGTCGCCCACCAGTTCGCGGAAGCGGTCGGCGGTCTCCCGCGCAGAAAGGGCGCGGACTTCCGGCGACACCAGGCTGACGATCGCGATCACGCTGTCACGGCGGGATCGCGTGTACCAGCCATCGATCAGTTGGCCGCTCCCCTCGCCGGATTCCGCCGCTTCACGGTTGACCTGTTCGATCAGTTGTCGCTCCGCCCGTTGCAGGTGATCCAGGACCTCCAGGGCACGGGAGTAGGGTGCACCACTGGGCAGGGTGACGTTGATATAGATCTGTTCGTTCTCGACCTGTGGCATGAAATAGAACTTCACCCAGCCACTGGTGAAGATGCCCACACTGATCACAAAGGCGGCTATAAACAGACTGGTCGTCAGGTAACGGTGCTCCACCGCGCGTTCCAGGACGGGGCGATACCGCGAACGGGCGAATGTTACGATGCTGTGTTCGATCCGCTGTTGCCTCAGCGCAAGGCCGTGCAGCTCGTGGCGTGGCTTGAGGTGGGCCAGGTGGGCCGGCAGGATGAAAAAGGCCTCGATCAGCGAAATGGTCAGCGCTACCGTGATGACGATGGACATCTGGCGCGTGATCTGGGCGATATCCCCGGTCACGAACAGCCAGGGCGCAAACGCGATCATGGTGGTGAGTACGGCGAAAATAACGGGGCGCGAGACGGCGTGGGCGCCTGCGATGGCCGAATCCGGCCCGCCACCCATGATGTGCGCGTAGTGGTGGATGCTCTCCCCGACGACAATCGCATCGTCCACGACGATACCCAGAACCAGCAGGAAGGCGAATGTGGAAATGACATTCAGCGACACATCGTTGGCCGGCAGCAGGGAAAATGTTCCCAGGAAGGCCACGCCGATTCCCGCAGTCACCCAGAGTGCGACCTTGGGCCGCAGCGACAGGATCAACACCAGGAAGACGAGCGTCAGTCCCTGGTACGCGGACTTTCCGATGAGGTCCATACGTGCCTGGTAGATGTCGGCGGTATCGTACCACAGGGTCAGTTCCACACCCTGGGGCAGCCGGGTCCGCGCCTCCTCCATCCAGGTCTTCACCGCCTTGCTGGCCTTTACCACCTGCATGTTCTCGCTGCTCCTGGCCTGCAGCAGCACCGAGGGTTCGCCGTTGATAGTGGCCAGGATCTCGTTGTCTTCGAAACCGTCTATGACCCGCGCGACGTCACCGACGCGGACCGCTGCACCTGCAGCGGTCTGGCGGATGACGATGCGTTCAAAATCGGCCTGGGTGTCCGCCAGGTTGCGCGCGCGCAGCTGAACATCACCGGTTTCCGTGCGCACCTGTCCGGAGGAGAGGTTGATCGAGTCGGCGCGAATCGCGTTGGCCACTTCCTCGAAGCTCAGTCCGTAGCGCCGCATCATCTCTTCCGACAGCTCGATCGTCACCTCCTCGCGCCGGGTGCCGAACAGATCGATCGTGGAGAGGTAGGGCAGGGCGGCCATTTCATCCCGCAGCTGTTCCGCCAGCCGGGTAAGTTCCCGTTCGCTGAGCTGGCCGTGCACGGCCACCCGCAGCATCTCATCCCGGAATTCAAGGCGTTGTACCCGCGGATTTTCGATATCCCGCGGAAATGAGGGCACTGAATCGACGGCGTTCTTGACGTCGTTGAGGAAGGTGTAGATCTCTGCGTTGGGGTAGGTGGAGACCCGGATTTCAGCCATGCCCTCGGTGGCGACGGAATTGATCTGGTTCACCTGGTCGATCGACTGCACGGCCTCCTCGATACGCCGTATCACCTGCTCCTCCACCTCCTGGGGCGCAGCGCCGGGCCAGGGCACCTGTATCAGCACCTCGTTTGGCTTGACCTGTGGGAAGGCTTCCCGCTCCATGGCGATGAAGCCCAATACGCCGGCCAGCAGGATGCCGGCCATGAGCAGGTTGGCTGCGACGGGATTGTGAACCCACCACGCGATCAGACGCTGCATCTCGAGGGTCTCCTGTGGCAATCAGGGCGCATCGGACTCGCTGCGGCTGATGGCGGCGAGGGCCATGCCCTGGATGGGGCTGCGGATGGCCGAGGTCACGACCTGTTCCCCGGGCGCCAGG
The DNA here is from genome assembly GCA_024640505.1 of Halieaceae bacterium. GTDB lineage: Bacteria > Pseudomonadota > Gammaproteobacteria > Pseudomonadales > Halieaceae > JARRPM01. Next base: position 8,979 of record JAHEEV010000032.1, on the reverse strand, counting down.
CCGTCGCTGACGACCACCTGTTGCGCCGAAGCGTGGGCCACCTCCACCTTGCGGATTTCCAGGCGACCCTCGGCGTTGACCAGGTAGACGATATTCCCGGCGCGCAGCGCAGGTCCGGGTATACTGACCGCCGCGTCCAGTTGCCGGCCCTGGATGGTGGCCTCTACAAAAAGGCCCACGGCCAGGGGCATGCCATCGCCGGAGCGGCCGGAGCCATAGGGATCCTGGACTTCGGCAATGGCGTAGAGCATCCGGGTGTCGGGGTCCACCGAGGCGTCCAGGCGAACCAGGTTGCCCTGCCACTGGTGTACCTGGCCCGCTACCGAAGCCCGGAAGGTGACGGGCACCTCCTCTCCGGGGGCGGCGACGAACCCGATCGGAAGCCCCAAAGAGGCCATCTGTGCATTGTTCAGGGGCAGTCGTATCTCCACCACCTCGGTGCCGAAGACCCGGCCCAGAGTGGTCCCCGGCACGATGAATTGCCCGACGTCCACCCGCGTATCCGCCACCCGCCCATTGAAGGGCAGTGTGATATTGGTGCGCGCCAGATCCAGCCTGGCCTGTTCCAGGTTGGCCAGGGCCGCCTGGCGACTGGCACGGGCCTGGGCTACCTGGGGCTTCTTCAGGGCCAGGTCAGAGGGGTTGGGGGTGTTGCGCAGCTGTTTGCGGGCCACGTCGGCGTCTGCCAGCGCCTGCTGCACAGCCACTTCCGCTTCGGCAACGCGCGCCTCGGCCTGGCGCAGTGCCAGACGGTAGTCGGTGTCTTCGATCCGCAGCAGCGACACACCCGACTCGACCCTGCCGCCTTCGGTGAATTCGGGAGACACGCTGACGACGCGGCCGCCTACCTGGGCGACCAGGTCGATCTCCGTGCGGGCGCGAACCTCGCCCTGGGTCGTAACCTGCAGGGCCACGCTCTCCTGCGTGACCGGGGCGACGTAGACGCTGGTGGGTCGGGGACCCTTGTCGGTCTTCTCCGGCTCCGGCTTCATGACCTGCAGCAGCGCATAGGCTCCCACGCTGGCGGCCAGTACGGCTAAAGGGGCAACGACCCGGGTAACTCTTAAGGACATAGGTTTACTCAGCTGACTCTGGCCCTGTCGAGGCGGGCAGGATTCATCGGCGTCGTATCAGGGAGCGGCACGGGTGCTGCCTGATGCTTGATCGTTCGCCTGTTCAGGTAAACGAATCTTACGTCACATCCCTCAGGGGCGATGTGCAATAGTACCATCGACGCGTTGCCGACACGCCCGGGACGGGACGGATGGAGCGGTGGCTGCGTTGAATGGTGAGCCGCCCACGGATAGCATCCTGATGACAGGCGGTGATTTCGCGGCGGTGAGAGTCGGGCGCTCGGTATCGAGATGACGTAGTTTCCGCGGTGACGCCGTTCTACAGCAGGCCACCCTCGGGGGCAGGGCGGGCCCGCTGGTGGTAAAGAATCGATTCGATGTGCTCTCTTTCCTCATCAGAGAGGCTTGAATAGTCCTGGCTCCAGTCACTCCCTACGGCCATTCCCCGTTGCACCCCGGGCCGGGCACCGACCTCCTCGAACCAGCGCCTGAAATAGGGGAACTCTGCGATGTCCTGTCCCTGGGCCTCCCAGCCCACGGTCCATGGGTAGCAGGCCATGTCGGCGATGCTGTAGTCATCTCCCGCGATATAGCGGCGGTCGTAGAGGCGGTTATTCAATACCCCGTAGAGCCGGTTGACTTCGTCGTCGTAACGCTGGAGGGCATAGCCCTGGTCGCCTGCCCGATCTTTCAGTCGTCTGAAATGGCCCAGTTCCCCGGTTTTCGGCCCCTGGTTCGCCATCTGCCAGATCACCCACTGGTAGACCTCGTACCGGTTCGCCAGGTCGGCCGGGCAGAATCGGCCACTGACCTCGGCGATATACATCATGCAGGCGCCGGACTCGAACACGGCTATCGGCGCACCCCCGCCGGGCGGGGCGTTATCCACGATAGCGGGCATGCGGTTGTTGGGGCTGATTCGCAGAAACTGCTCGCTGAACTGTTCGCCCGTGCCGATGCTGCAGGGAACCACCCGGTAGTCGAGCCCGCACTCCTCCAGGGCAATGGTGACTTTCTTGCCATTGGGGGTGGGCCAGTAGTGTACGTCGATCATGCTGTCCTCTGTCTCCGCTTGCGCTGGCTGGTAAAGGCGCAGTGGCGCGGGCGATGGTGAAGGTACAGTATAGCCGCGGGTGCGCAGCGCTGCCCATACCGGCCCCGGCCAGATCTGCCGGCTCCGTGATAGACTGGCGCCCTGTTCGGGAGATACCAGCCATGTTTCATTGTTCGGGCGCCGCTGCCGCGGACCCATCGGGACAGACCGTCATATGACCGACAAGATTCCTTTCGCCTCCATCCGCCCCGTCCGCAGCCTGGACCTGCTGTCGCAGCGGGAGATGGCGAGCCTGGCCGCGGCGGGCCAGGAAATCCACCAGTTGTTCCGGCGCTGTGCGCTCGCGGTATTGAATACCGGTGGCGAGGTCGACGATGCGCGGGAAATCTATGCGCAATTCAGCGATTTCGACGTGCAGGTGGTGCCCGAGGCCAGGGGTCTCAAACTGGAGCTCTTCAACGCGCCGGCGCAGGCATTCGTGGATGGTCGGATGATAGAGGGCATTCGCGGCCACCTGTTTTCGGCGCTGCGCGATATCGTCTTTACGCACCACAAGCTGGTGGAGCAGCGACAGTTCGACCTGGGCTCGGGGGAGGGGATCACTGATACGGTGTTCCGCATATTGCGCAACGCGGGGGTGGTCAGCAGCGACACACCGCCGCGCCTCATCGTCTGCTGGGGTGGCCACTCCATTTCCAGAAATGAATACGATTTTTCCAAGGACGTGGGCTATGAGCTGGGGCTGCGCGGCCTGGACATTGCCACCGGCTGTGGTTCCGGGGCCATGAAAGGCCCCATGAAGGGTGCAACCATCGGTCATGCCAAGCAGTTCAACAAGCAGAGCCGCTATGTGGGTATCTCCGAGCCCGGCATCATCGCGGCCGAGTCGCCCAACCCGCTGGTCAATGAACTGGTGATCCTGCCGGACATCGAGAAGCGGTTGGAGGCCTTCGTGCGGCTTGCCCACGGTGTGGTGATTTTTCCCGGGGGGGTGGGAACTGCGGAAGAGATTCTCTATCTGCTGGGCGTCAAGATGCACCCGGCCAATGAGGGGGTGCCCCTGCCCCTTATCATGGCAGCGCCGAGCTCGGGGGAAGCCTACTTCGAACGCATCGACCGGTTCCTCCGCGATGCGCTGGGTGATGACGTATCCCGCCACTACGAGATCATCTGTGGCGACCCCGAGGCAGTGGCGCGGAAGCTGAAGCGGGCGATCCGGGCAGTCAGGGCCTACCGCGTGGAGAACCGCGAATCCTTCAGCTACAACTGGGGTCTGGCGATCAGCGAGGACCTGCAGGCGCCTTTCGAGCCTACGCATGAGAAGATGGCGGCCCTGCAATTGCACCGGGACCAGCCGGTGCATGAACTGATGGCGGAGCTGCGCCGCGCTTTCTCCGGTATCGTGGCCGGCAACGTCAAGGATTTCGGCGTGCGGGCGGTAGAGCAGCACGGGCCCTTCCAACTGCACGGCGATCCCGGGCTGGTGGGCAGCCTCGGCGAACTGCTGGACGATTTCGTGGCACAGGGCAGAATGAAACTCGACGCGAAGAGCTACACGCCCTGTTTCGAGCTGGCGATCTGAGCGGGGCGGCTGCTGCCCCCGCTAGCCCGGGGTAGAGGGCTCCGCCAGCTTCAGCAACTGCTTGCCCTGGTTGCGACCGTCGTACAGGCGCAGCAGGGTGGCCGGAATGTTCTCGAAGCCCTCCTGGATATCCTCCCGCCAGGCCAGCCTGCCCTCACCCATCCAGGTCATCAGGTCGTGCATGGCCTCGTCCATGCGGTCCAGGTAGTCCATGACGATGAATCCCTGCATCCTCACCCGCCGTGCCACCAGGTACATCATATTGTGCGGACCGGGCCGGGGCTCGGCATCGTTGTAGGCCGCGATCTGGCCACACAGCACGATGCGACCGAAGTCGGCGATGTGCTCGATACCGGCCTCGAGGATCTCCCCACCCACATTGTCGAAGAACACGTTGATGCCGTCGGGGCACAGTTCGCCCAATCGCGCTGTCACATTCTCGCTGTGGTAGTCGATGACCGCATCAGCGCCACAGCTGTCGCGCACCCACTGGCACTTCTCCTCGCCGCCGGCGATGCCCACGACACGACAGCCCTTGATCTTCGCAATCTGCACCACGACGGAGCCGGTAGCACCGGCGGCGCCGGAAACCAGAACGGTTTCCCCCGCTTGTGGCTGGCCCACGTCGAGGAGGCCGAAGTAGGCGGTCAGGCTGGTCATGCCGAGTATGCTCAGGGGCATCGTGGGCGGCGTGCCCTCCGGTAACGCCATTGGCGGCACCGGATCGTCCGGCCGGGCCACGGCGTAGTCCTGCCAGCCGTAGAGGCCCTGCACCAGCGAGCCTGTCGGGTAAGCGGGGTTCTCGGAGGCGATCACCTCGGCCACCGCCACCGCGCGCATCGGTTCACCCAGCGGCACCGGGGGGATGTAACTGCGGGCGTCGGTCATCCAGCCACGCATAGCCGGGTCGAAGCCCAGGTAGAGATTGCGCACCAGGATTTCACCGGCAGCGAGATCCGGCTCCGGCAGCGGAGTCTCGCGATATTCGAAATCATCCTCCGACACCATGCCGTGGGGCCTGCGCTTGAGCAGCCACTGGCGGTTGATCGTCTCCGGGTTGCCGTCGCTCATAAGGATCTCCTGTCCGTTTGCCGTTATGCCGCTTGCGGGTCTGCCTGCAGACCGCGAACCAGCCGACCGGGCACCGCGCCCGTGTGGCGGCCATTCTCCATGATTACCTCGCCGCTGACGAGGGTGGCGGTATAGCCACGGGCGCCCTGAAACAGGCGGCGTCCGCCGGCCGGCAGATCGAAGATGATCTCGGGGCGCTCCAGTTGCAGCTGGTCGAAATCGATGATGTTGACGTCCGCTTTCATGCCCGGTTCCAGAGTCCCGCGGTCCTCGAGGCCTACGCAGCGGGCGGTGTCACGGGTCTGCATTTTCACGGCCTGCTCCAGGCTAAGGCGGTGGCCGCGCTGCCGGTCGCGTACGAAGAAGCTGAGCATCTGGGTGGGAACGCTGGCGTCACACAGCACGCCACAGTGGGCGCCGGTGTCGGCCAGGGATAGCACGGTGCTGTCATCTTCCAGCAGGGCCACCTGCCGGCTCAGGTCACCCGCACTGTAGCCGAAGCAGGGGAAGTAAATGACGTTCCTGCCGTCGTGCTGCATCATCAGGTCGTAGCAGTATTCCCGGGGCGGTACCCCGGCCGCCGCAGCCCTGGCGGCAATGCTGTCTTTGGGGCCGGGTTCGTAATTGGGTGGGTCCCCCAGCTCGTAGAGTCTGTCGTACCCCCCGATGATGGTATCCATGAAAGCGTCTCCCATCAGCGGCAGCTCTTCGGCCAGGATGGCGGCGCGGACTTGCGGTTTGCGCAGCTCTGCCAGTCTCTCCTCGTGGGACATGATGGACAGGGGGGCGTAGTTGGCGTGGAAGCTGAACGGGTTGATCGTGCCGTCCCAGCTCAGCATCAGGTTGACCGGGCGGGCGCCCACGTGGGGAATGAGCCGGGCGCCTTCCGCCCGGGCCTGGCGGCAGAAATCCAGCTGGGCCAGTACTCTGGGCCAGTCTTCCTCTTCACGGAAGAAGAGCACGAAATTGATCTGGCAGTCGTTCTCGATGGACAGGCGCTTCATCCAGTCCATCTCCTGTTCCCAGTTGTCCCAGTCGGAGACCAGCCCGTAGACCGCCTTGCCGCCCAACTCGCCGATGACGCGGCCGATCCCGAGCAGTTCCGCCTCGTCGGCGTAAGTGCCCGGCATGGCCACCGCTTCGCGGGTGGTGTGCAGCTCCGTGCGCGAGGTGGTAAAGCCCAGCGCACCCGCCTCGATACCCTCCCGGACGATGGCGGCCATTCTGTCCACATCCTCCGGCGTGGCGGGTTCATTGTTCACGCCGCGCTCGCCCATTACATAGGTGCGCACTGCGCAGTGGGGCACCTGGGCCGCCACGTCGATGGCACGGGGGAACTGCTCCACCGCGTCCAGGTATTCCGGGAAGGACTCCCAGTTCCACTTGACGCCTTCATGCAGGGCGGAGCCCGGGATGTCCTCGACATCCTCCATGACGGCGATCAGCCGGTCGTGGGCTGCTTCGGTGGGCTCACAGGGCGCGAACCCCACACCACAATTGCCCATCACCAGGGTGGTGATGCCGTGGTTGGCGGCCGGGCTGCACAGGGGGTCCCAGGTCGCCTGTCCGTCCATGTGGGAGTGTACGTCCACCCAGCCCGGGGTGACGAGCTGTCCTGCGGCATCGATTTCGCGGGTCGCGCTGCCCGACACCTCGCCGACGGCGGCAATGCGTCCGTCGCTGATCGCCAGGTCCCCCTCGTAGGCCGGACGGCCGGTGCCGTCGACGATCTTGCCGTTGCGGATGATCAGGTCGTACATGGGAGACTCCGTCGCTTGTTCGCAGGTGGAAAGCCGCCTAGCATATACCACCCTTTCCGGGCTTGAAATGCACCTATTTGAACTGCCCCCCACTACCACGGGAGAATGCTATGAAAGTCGGACTATGCCTGCCCTACATGGAGCGCGACTATCACCGCGAGGATATCCTTGCCTGGTGCCGCCGCATCGACCAGGGACCCTTTTCCAGCCTCTCCTGCGGCGAGCGGATCACCGGTTACACCCTGGAGATGCGCATGCTGCTCGGGGCGGCCGCCGCCGTGACGGAACGGGTTCGCATCGTACCTTCCCTGTACGTGCTGCCCATGCACTCCGCTGTATGGGCCGCCAAGGAGATTGCCACCCTGGACGAACTCTCCGCAGGCCGGGTCACGGTGACGGTTGGCGTCGGCGGCCGGGAGAATGACTACCGCGCCGTCGATGCCAGCTTTGCCAGGCGCCACCAGCGCATGGATGAACAGGTGGCCACCATGCGGGATATCTGGGCCGGGAATCCGCCTTTTGCAGGCTGTGACGAGGTGGGACCGCGACCGGTCCAGCCCGGCGGACCCCCCATCCTCGCCGGCGCCATGGGTCCCAAGGCCATCGCCCGGGCAGCGCGCTGGGCGGATGGTCTGTACGGTTTTTCCATGGGCTCCGAGAAGGAACAGACCCGGCATATGATGGATATGGCGAGCAGTGCCTGGTGTGAGGCCGGCCGGGAGGAAAAGCCCTATTTCGTCGGCGGTTTCTGGTTCAGTCTCACCGATGATGCCGAGAACCGCCTCAAGAACTACGTCTTCGACTACGTGCGCAATTTCGGCGACGACGTGGCGCGCCAGCTCGCCGATTCGATGACCCGCCACACACCGGAGGCGGTCACCGAGGTCATGGGCGAACTGGACGAACTGGGTGTGGATGAGATCTTCCTGGTGCCCGCCACCGCCGACCTGCGGGAGATCGACGAGCTGGAGTCGCTGATGGCCAAAGCCGGCTGGGCCTGATGCTGAAGCGGGTCCCCGGATTGTCCTGCGCGGTACGGGCTTTTCAACGGGCAGGGCTTCCGGGCGCTGCTGGTACTACTAAAGTAGAGGGGGCCAGGCGCGCCCCCCTTGCCTTATAATCCAGTTATTTCGACGGAGGGTCACGGCGCGGTATGGAGACCAAGATTCAGGTACAAAATCCCCTCGTCATCCTGCATGGCGATGAAATGGCGCAGATAGCTTTCGAGCGCATTCTGGAGCAGTTTGTATCCAGACGACTGGACGTGGAGCTGGTGGAGGTCGACCTCACCGCCGAAAACCGCCTGGTCACCAACGGCCAGGCGGTACTCGATGCGATCGACGCCCTGAAGCAATACGGGGTGGGTGTCAAGAACGCCGGCATGACCGTCAACCGCCAGCAACTGGATGAACTGCTGGCAAAGCACCCGGAGATAGATGAATCCGGCCTCGACAAGCTGGCGACGAAATCTCCCAACGGTGCGATCCGCAAGGGCATCGGCGGCAATATCACCCGGGAGGACATCCAGTTTCGCAACCTGCAGGTGAACCAACCGGACTGGGTCGGCCGTGACATCGAGGTGTTCACCATGGACACCGGCGGGATCAAACACAGCTTCAACGAGCTCTCCAAGGCCACCGGCGTGGCCAAGGTGATGTTTGTCGGCAGCAGTGGCGACCCGGTAGAACTGCACCGCCGCACCCTGCGCAAGGGAGACCCCTGGCTGCTGGCCACCAATGACCTGGATGAGGTGGAGACCTGGGCGCACCAGTTTTTTCAGCGCGCCATCGATGAACAGCGCGACGCCTACCTGGGACTCAAGGACACGGTGATTCCCGGTTATGACGGGGTGATGCGGGCCGCGATCGAGGCGATTTATGAACGGGACTACCGACAGCCCCTGGCGGATGCCGGGCTGAGTTATCACTACGAACTCATCGATGCCCAGGCCGCCCGCATCGTGGCCAACCCGCCCAAGCGGGCGCTGTGGGGGGTGCCCGATAACACCACCGGACGCAAGCTGTTCAAGCTGGTGAATGAACTGAAGAAGTACGGCATTCCCAGCCGCAAGCACCATGTCTCCCTGTCCCGGATGAGCGCCGGCGGCGGCGACCAGTACGGCAGCTTCAACGCGCCGATGGAGGAGGACGGGATCGTCAAGGTCATCATCGACGGCGAGGAGAAACATGCGCGGGATGTACAGAAGGGCGATCCCCTGCTGTTCATGGCCAACGACCGGGAGGCCATCAAGGACTGGGTCTTGCAGGTATTCCGGGATGCCTCCCACAAGAACAAGGAGGTCTATTTCGGCCTGAAGCGCGAGTACATGGAGTACGACGAGGTCTTCAGTAAGGTTCTGCTGGAGGTGCGCTATGAGCTGGCCCAATCCGGCACCCGGCCACCGTCCTTCATGATCATGCGCCCTTCCAGCCAACTCAA
>JAHEEV010000136.1:7234-8616 GCA_024640505.1 Halieaceae bacterium | reverse complement strand
TGCATCAGGGGGACAAAGGTTTCTCCGATAATCTCCAGCAGCGGCCCCAGGCTTTCACTCAGGAACAGTTCACCGGAACTGCCCTTGTGCCCGCCATCGCGGATCATGCCCAACCACTGGAACGTGTGCGGCGCCAGTTCTTCCAGCAATTGGGCGGCGCGGCCGTCGATCAGGTTCATGCTCAATTGACCGTAGGCGCTCGCGTCTGCGAGGGTGAAGCGCTGACCCAGCAGGTAGGGCTGGTGTGTCAGTACCGTTTCCATGGCCGCCAGGTAGCGTCGCCAGGCGATATCCAGAAGCTTGTGGGTGGGCGGGAAGCCGCCACGGGAGGGCGGCGTCAGTTCCCGGGAAACTCCGGCATCGTATCCACTCGGGGCCACGCTGAAAAGGTAAGGGCAGCGCCGCACCTGCCGCCGGGGCAGGTTACGCGCCATGCGCTGGCGTATGCCCGGCGGCAACAGTTTGCGCATCTCCCGGCTGGTGACTTCGCCCATGCAATTGGTGGCGGCGGAGGTCACCCAGCGATTGTGGTGCACCATGTAGAGGCCGAACTCGTCGAAGGCCTCGTCGATCAACTGGCAGATAAATCGCGGGGACGGATCCTCCGGAATTAATGGTTTGATCCCCTCGCCCAATTGATCCAGATGATAAGCGAGTCCACTGGAGTCGTAGTAAAACCGTCGGCCATCCAGGGTGTAGTAGGGCACGGCGGGGTACTCGTCCAGTTCGGGATTACGACCGGGGAAGCGATCGATACTCTGAGCCTGTTGTGCCCTACGCAGGCGAAAGGATGTTTTCAAAGCATCCAGCAATCCGGCCTGATCAGGCCAGCGCTGCCATTCCAGGCCCGCATGGTCTGCCAGGGCCTGCATCTTCAATTGGAAGGGAGAGGCAATGACGCCCCAGAAAGTGATATCGCTCATGATACCCGGGCGACAGCGTCTACCGTTTCGCCATCTGCTCCAGACTGTCTTTCATAGACTGCAGGGTGTGGGCGCGAACTGACAACTTGTTGGCGGCAAACTGCTTTTGCGGTAACTGCGCCAGCTTTTCCGCCGCCGCCATGGTGCGCGCATCGAGGTCGCCGGCTTCCACGACCTCATCGACAAATCCGGCATCCACCGCCTGATCCGGATTATAGACCTCCGACAACAGGGCCACCCGCGTCATATGCCGCTTGGAAATCCTTGAAGCGGTCAGTTCCACCAGGATAGGCGGCAGCTCCATGCCGATGGCCGTCTCCGGCAGGCTCATCTTGAAATCCCCCCGGGTGCCTATACGGGTATCGCAGGCCATGATGATAAACGCACCCATGGCGATACCGTGGCCGGTGCAGGCAGCGACCAGGGGCAGGGGGTAGCTGTACAAACGGATCAGCAGTT
>JAHEEV010000136.1:0-7134 GCA_024640505.1 Halieaceae bacterium | reverse complement strand
GAGGCCCTGTTCGTCGGCGGTGATCGCGATGGCACCCTTGACGAGCGGATACAGCATGCAGTGGAGCGGCATGCCGATGGTTATGAAAACCAGAAGAACACAATTCTCTCGACTGCGGCGCTGAGCTGGCGCTACGAAATTCTGCGCAAGAACTATGCGCGTTACCAGCGCGGGTTACGCAAGGATCTCGACGACTGGCTGCCTGAGTTGAAATCGGTTTCGCGTAACCGTCGAGAGATGATAGACGCTGCCGCCTCTTTTGAAATGTGGCACCGGCTGCGCGAGCACCAGGGCCTGAGCAAGAAAGTCAGTATAGAAATCATAGTGGAAGCACTCACGGAATTGATAGGCGAGTCCTGAACAGCTCAAAGCCCCTCGCTGGTCTTGATGATTTCCTTCGAGTTGGCGGGCAGTGAAAAGGCCACACCGTCTTCACCGATGGTGTAATTTTCGAATATATCTTCCGCGCCATTGAGGTACAGGGTTTTCTGCCCCGGAATAACGAGCGGCGGGACGATATGGTAGTACAGCAGGTGGCCGACGCCGGCGTCGCGTGCCGTCTCAGCTGCTTCCACCGGGCTGGCGTGATAATCGAGAATGTCGTGGGTGATCTTCGCCATGATCTTGTTGCCCAGCTTGTTCGCGGTATCGTGCATCATGTTCACCAGGTTGGGGGCCAGGGCCTCGTGCACCAGCAGGTCAACGCCCTGGGCGAATTGCTCGATGTTGGCCAGCTTGACCGTATCGCCGGTGATCAGCAGGGAGCGCCCTTTGTAACTGAAACGGTAGCCCACCGCCGGTTCCACCGGTGAGTGGTCCACCGCCAACGCTTCTACCTTGAGTCCCTCGCCCTCGTACACCAGGGCCAGCTCACCCATGGGCGGCTTGGTAAAGGGTATGGCTTTCAGTCCGGCGCCGCTCAGGGGCGCCACGGTGTCGCCGTGGTGCTCGTGGCGGTAGGTAAAATCCTGGGCGTAGGCGGCGTTGAGGCCGTCCACGACCCGCTCCACCCCATTGGGGCCATAAACGGGCAGGGGGGTGACGTTGTCGCCACCCGCCCAGCGAATGGTACCCATTTCGCCCAGGCCGTCGATATGGTCCGAGTGGAAGTGGGTGAGGAAAACGCCTTGTATCGTTCCCGGCTGGTAGCCCATCCGGGCCAGGTTGCGCACCCCGTCGGTACCCGCGTCCACCACGAACAGCTGCGTGCCGGCAACGACCGCCACGCAGGGTCCGGAGGCGTTAGGGGCGGGCATGGGGCCGCCTGCTCCGCACAGGGCCAGGTGCAGGCCGTCTTGCATGTCCGAGACCACGTTCGCGCCCATGCGGGATTCCAGGCCCTTCTCCATCAGCCGCGCGGCGATGGTCGCCCGCTGGCTGTAGGCGACTACTATCACGGCTGCCAGAATGGCCAGTACCGTCACTGTCTTTTTCATGGTGCTGTTCTCTGGGAGTAATAAGTTTGATTATGCACCATATAATATGACATAATTACTGTCAAATTAATGTGGTGCTGCCTCACGCTGCCTGTCCCGGTTGCATTTAAAGGAATTCTGCCATGAAGAAGTTACTCACCGCCGCCGTTGTACTGCTCGCCCTGGTCGGGGTATTGCTGCTGTCACTGCCGACGATTCTGCACAAGGCTGGCCTGCACCCGGAATACAACGGGCCGACGGCGGAGCTGCCGGGCAAGCACGCCCTGATTATCACCACCAGCCACGGCGTGCTGGCGGCCCCGGGGGAAACCGAGGGCCCGGCCACCGGGGTGATGGCCTCTGAGTTGACCCACCCATACTATACGTTCCTCGACGGTGGCATGGAGGTGGACGTGGCCAGTATCCAGGGTGGTGAAATCCCCATTGACCCCCAGACCTTGAAGTTCATGATCAAGTCGCCGGAAGACGAGCGCTACCTCAATGATGCCATTGCCCAGGCCAAGGTGAAGAACTCCATTCCCATTGCCGGGGTCGATATCGAGCAGTATGACATCGTGTTCATATCAGGTGGCTGGGGCGCAGCCTACGACCTGGCGCAATCCCCATTATTGGCGGCGAAGGTGAGCGAGTCCTACTACGGTGACAAGGCTGCGGTGATCGGTGGTGTCTGCCACGGTTTGCTGGGCCTGGTGAACGCGCGCGACCGCGAGGGCAAGCTGTTGATCGCCGGGCGCCGCATGACCGGGGTGACTGACAAGCAGATCAAGGAGCTGGGTATCGAACTCACGCCGTTGCACCCGGAAACGGAACTGCGCAAGGCGGGCGTCGTATTCGAAAGCCAGACTGCATTCAGGGATATGTTTGCCACACATGTTTCTGTCGACGACGAGCAGCGCTTTGTCACCGGGCAGAACCAGAACTCGGGCCTGGAGACGGCGCATACCATGATGCGAATCCTGAGTGAGCGCGACTGATGCACACAAAGAATAAGATCTGAGTCCGTTACTGCAGGGAGCAACACTTTCATGAACAAGGTATTGAGCGCGTTAGTTTTTTTGCCGGCAATGCTGTTTGTAGTCACCGGCCTGCGCTGGCTGGTGGATCCGGCGGGAGTCGCGCCTGAATTCGGGCTGGTACTGGGCGAGGGTCTGGGACTCAGTTCGCAGGTGGGAGATATGTCGGGCTTCTTCCTGACCCTGGGCATCTGCATGTTGGTGGCCCTGGTAACTGGCCGGCGTACCTGGTACTACCCGCCGGCCCTGTTGCTGCTGTTGACCGCTATTGGTCGTGTCATCGCCTGGCTCCTGCATGATGCGGCACTGGCTCCCCAGATCGGTGTGGAGGTACTGGTGGCACTTATTCTGCTGGTGGCCTCCCGGCGCCTGGCTCGCGAAGCCTGAGCCATGGTTGCTCGCCGTCTGATCCGCGATACGATTGCCGCGCTGGTGTTGTTTGTACCGCTGGGTTCGCTGGCGCAGGAGCCCACCGCAACTCAAGCCGAGCAGGGTGCGACCGTGGCTGAGCGGCCCAATATCGTCCTGGTGCTGGCCGATGATCTCGGCTTTACCGACCTGGCCGCATACGGCAGCGAGATCGGCACGCCCACCATCGACGCGCTGGCGCAGGAGGGCGTGCGCTTCACCAACTATCACACGGCGGCAAACTGCGCGCCGGCCAGGGCCATGCTGCTCACCGGCGTGGACGCTCATGTGGCCGGTGTGCCCAATATTCCGGAGATGCTGGCGCCGGAACAGCAGCGCCACGCTCACTACCAGGGTGTTTTGGGCAGCAACGTGGTGACCGTGGCCACCCTCCTGGAGGGTGCCGGCTATCACACCTACATGGCGGGCAAGTGGCACCTGGGGAAAGGACCCGGGCAGTTGCCCAGTCAGCGGGGATTTGAGCGTACGGTGGCCCTGGCGGATTCCGGTGCCGACAACTGGGAGCAGCGTCCCTACATTCCCCTGTATGACAAGGCCAACTGGTACGCGGATGGCAAGGAGTACCAGTTGCCAGAGGATTTCTACTCCTCCCGCTTCCTGGTAGATAAAACCATCGAGTTCATCGACAGCAATATCGAGGACGGTCGTCCCTTCTTCGCCTACCTGCCCTTCCAGGCGGTACACATTCCGGTACAGGCGCCGCAGGAATTCATCGATCGCCACATGGGCGTCTACGACGGGGGCTGGGACGAGCTGCGAGAGCGTCGCCGTGCGCGGGCAGTGGAACTCGGTATCATCCCCGCCGATAGCGGCATGGGGCGCATGTCGACTACCGCCGACTGGAACGCACTGGATGCCGACCAGCGCCGCTACCAGGCCAAGCGCATGGCGGTTTATGCAGCCATGGTCGAAGCCATGGACTACCACCTGGGTCGCCTGGTGGACTATCTCAAAGCACAAGGTGAGTACGACAATACGATTATTATCTTCACCTCCGATAATGGCGCTGAAGCCAGTGGGCCAGCAGATCATGACTCTTTTATTGCCCGGCGCGGGCCGGCGGCATTGGGCTATCACACCGACTATGAGCGCCTCGGCCTCAAGGGCAGTTACAACACCATCAGCCCCAGCTTCGCCAGCGCCGCGGCCAGCCCCCTGGCCTATTACAAGTTTTACGCGGGGGAGGGTGGCATGCGGGTGCCGCTGATCGTGGCGGGGGCGAGCCTGCCAGTGAAAGGCGAGTTGAGCCACGCCTTTTCCTTTGTCACCGATATCACGCCCACGGTGCTGTCCTTTGCCGGTGTGGCGCCACCTGATGGGCGTTACGCTGGTCGGCCAGTGGAGCCGATGATCGGTCGCGACCTCGGGCCGCTGCTGCGCCAGGAAGTGGACCGTGTCTACAGCCCTCGAGACACCGTTGGTTATGAACTGGCGGGGCACGCGGCCCTGTTCCAGGGCGACTACAAAATCTTGTACATTTATGGGCCGTTGGGTGATGGTCAGTGGCACCTGTACAACATCGTTGAAGATCCCGGTGAAACCAGGGACCTGGCATCAGAAGAGCCCGAACGCCTGCAGCGCATGTTATCGGCCTATGAACGCTATGCCCGTGACAATAAAGTACTGGAGGTGCCACCGGGTTTCGACCATCTCCGGCAGGTGGCCGTCAACACACTCTATAAACGCATGCGCACTCCGGTGTTGGTTGCGTTGTTGACGGTGCTCATCCTGTTACCTTTCCTGGTGGCTTATCGTATGAAAAGACAAGGGGCATAAAATGTCTGAGACGCACACGCTTTACGCAATCACGCACTCACTGTACTCCGGGCGCGCCCGCAGCTACCTGATCAAAAACCAGATTCCCTTCAGGGAGCTTTCCACCGGCCATGAGAGTTTTAAGGCCGATGTTTTGCCCAGGGGCAAGCTGCCGACGATTCCCACGCTGGTGACACCCGAGAGTGAGGTTATCCGCGATGGTGCCGCGATCATCGAACACTTTGAGGCGGCCAATGGTCGACCCTGCCGCCCGGCGGGGCCGCGCCAGCAAATTGTCAGTGCCCTTTTCGACGTGATCGGCGCTGATGGCCTGTTGCGTCCTGCCATGCACTACCGCTGGAACTTCCCCGAAGACAATCTGGCTTTCGTGCGCTACCACTTCCTGCACTCCCAGCGCGATGTACCGGAGAGGGAGGATAAAACCGAGCACATGATGGGGCGCATGCGGCACGCCGCGATGATCTTCGGCGTGACAGAGCAGACACAGGCACTGGTAGAAGCTTTGTATCTGGAGTACCTGGATGCGCTGAACGCGCACTTCGAGCAGTACCCCTACCTGCTGGGCTGGCGGCCCTGTATCGGTGACTTCGGCCTGCTGGCCCCCATGTACGCCCACCTGGGGCGCGACCCCCATCCCGCACGGCTGATGCAGCAGCGCGCGACCCGCGTGTATCGCTGGGTGGAGCGGATGAACAGGGCCGACCAGGACGTGCCGGAGTACTTCAACGCGGGCACTGATTTCCTGCCGGACGACGAGGTGTCGGACACCCTGGCGGCGGTACTGCGGGTGCTCGCTGAGGACTTCGTCCCGGAAACCCTGGCGTCGGCGGAGTGTATCAATGCCTGGTTGGCGGATACCCAGCCCGAGGCCGGGGCGCCGGCGGTAGGGCGCCTGGCCCAGGCGATTGGGACTGCCGAGTTCACCCTGCGCGGCGAGACGATCAAGTCACTGGCCCAGCCCTACCGGTTCTACCTGCTGCAACGGGTACAGGATACTTATGCAGCACTAGCCCCTGAAGAGAAGGCCAGCGTGGATGAGTTGCTGGATGCCTGCGGCATGTCAGCCGTCCTGACTACGACACTGGACCGCCGCATCGGCCGGGGTGAAAACCTGGAAGTCTGGGAAGCGTAATCAACAAAAAAAGGGGCATAGGCCAGAGGCGCTATGCCCTTAAAAGTAAGGGCTTCCGCAATAGAGGGGTGTTCCCTCCCTGGATACACTAGAATTCATAGCGGACCGTGGCACCGTACGTCAGCGGTTCCGCCAGGAAGTAGGCGTCCATGTAGCTGTAGTCGGTGCGCCAGTAAATGCCGCCGTCACCGAGCGGCAATACCAGGGTTGCCGCTGTATTCGGCGGTGAAGGGCAGCTCCAGCCCCTTGTCCGGCCCATCAGTGATTTCATACTTGTGCATGTACAGCAGGCCTGCGCTGAGCGTCAGGTTTGGCAGCGGGAGGGCTTCTATCTGAAAGTCCAGGCCCGAGGTTTCAACCTCCGAGGCATTGGATACGAACGTGGCCGGCGAAATTCGCTCGGCCCACGCCATGACTGAGCCGCAAGTTGCCTCCTCTGATGCCACCAATATGGAATTGGAAATTAAACGCGATGGTGATGAGTATGTCTTGAACGGTCAAAAGTGGTGGACCACCAATGCCGTGGGCGCAGCGCAGCGTTGGCTGGAATTAATGTGTGCCCGTGCGGAAGACCGTGTGGCCTTCGGCGAAAAGCTCAGCAAGAAAACCAGCGTTCAGCATGAAATCGCCCGCTGCCGCTGTGATATTGAGCAAGCGCGCTTGCTGGTGTTGCAGGCCGCGGATGTGATGAACAAGCAGGGTGTTAAAGCTGCCATGCCCTATATTTCCATGGTGAAAATTGTCGGCCCGCAAATGGCGCAAAATGTGGCAGAACGCGCCATGCAGGTATTCGGTGGCATGGGCGTGTGGCAGGACACTATGATTCCTGATGTATTCACCCACGCCCGTTTCTGCCGGATTGCCGATGGCCCCGACGAGGTGCACATGTCCCAGTTGGCCAAGCTGACTATTCACGATCTGATTCGTTGAAGCATAGGGGGGCAGCAATTGCCCCACCTTATCGAAATAGGAAATAGGGGACAGACCACGACTAAGCAAATAGTGGTCTGTCCCCAATTAGTTTCAGAAGTCGTAGCGCAGTGTCGCGCCGTAGGTGCGCGGTGGCGCCAGGAAGTAGGCGTCCATGTCTGTGATTGGGTAGGGGGTCAGAGTCTGTACCGCGTACTCTTCATCGGTCAGGTTCTTGCCCCACACGCTGATATTCCAGTTATCGTTGCGCCATCCCAGGGTCGCGTTGAAGTTTTCGCGGTCCTGTTCGTCCTTGGCTTCCAGTTGTGCTGCGCTTGCAGTGTTGGTCCAGTGGTCGCCCATAAAGCTGTAGTCACCGCGCAGGTAGACCCCGCCGTCCGCCAGGGGAAAGACCAGGGTGGCGCCCAGGCTGCCACTG
>JAHEEV010000256.1 GCA_024640505.1 Halieaceae bacterium | reverse complement strand
CCCAACAGAAAAAACCAATCGCCCTCGGAGAGGCCTCCCACAACACGCCCGCTACCTGTAGGAGCGCTCTCCGAGCGCGATCAGGTCCAACACAAAAACCCAATCGCCCTCGGAGAGGGCTCCTACAATGCGCCCTCTACCTGTGGGAGCGCTCTCCGAGCGCGATCGGGCCCTGCACAAAAAACCAATCGCCCTCGGAGAGGGCTCCTACAATGCCCCTTCGGGGTCATTCGTCGGCAAACATGAAGTTCCTGAACGGCTCCAGGTGCCCCGGCTGGAAATCCTGCAGCTCATAGATATTGAACTTGTGCATCAAGGTCAGGCAGCGCTGGAACACCCGGTCCGCATCGTAGGCCGACGGGGGAATGCCATACTCATCGGTAATCTGCGCAAAAATCCGCGTGGCGATATCCCGCCGCGTCTGATCCTCGCGATAAAGGCTGTGATTGATGGGCGAGGAGACAATGGGCGACCCGTAGATCAAAAACGCCTCCCAGCGCCGCGGATCCTGGTCCCCGTCCAGCTGCGTCACCAGGAACCTGACCATATTGTGCAGGTCCAGGCGCGGTGGCAGCACATCCTTCTGCAGCCACTGGCGCACGTCCGACTCGCGCCAGTCCCCGTTGATGCCGAGTATGCCCAGCACGCGGCCCTCGATGCGCGAGGGCGCGGCACCGGCCAGATCCCACAGCATATTCAGGCGCGCGGAGAAGCCCAGGCTGACCGGCAGCTCCTCGTCGCTCAGGCGACGGAGTTCCTCCGCATACTCCTCCACCGTTTTTCCGCCCGCGGCGGGGGTCTTACCGGCCGGGTCACTCGACGGTTGCTTCGCCATGTTCCAGATTCCTCTTGCCGCCCTGCTGGCGGTCCTGCAATGCCTGCAGACGCTTGTGGTAGGTAGGCGTGGACACACCCATAATGTCGGCCCGCGCGGACACCTTGAGCCGCTCGCACTGGCGAATCACCTGCTGCAGCAGCATATCCTGCAGCAGCTCCTGGGGAGATTCCTCCAGCGGCGCGGTCTCCCGGATCCACTGCCTGACCAGTTTGCTGGGCTCCTGCCACAGCAGGCTGGCCGTGCGCTCGTGGTCGCGGCCGTGAATCTTCGGTATCCAGCGGTTGACGTTTCTCGAGCGGGTATGCAGAAACCCCGCTGACTTGCTGACATCCCCGCGGTAGCGCTCACAGGCGGCGAGCACGATCTCGTCGTCCAGCCAGGCCCCCAGGGGTTTGATGGCATCCGCCTGCAGCATCGCGTTGAGCGCTTCGCCCAGCGCCACGCCCAGTTGTTCCAGGGAAGACGGCGCATAGGCCGGCTCCGGCTCCGGCGCTTCCAAAACTTCCAGGAACGGGCGGTTGCCGGCGGCGCGGGGCTCTTCCTGTGACGACACCCCCTTGAACAGGCCGAGGTCTACCGGGGTGATCCAGTCCTTGTCGGTATGGTCCATGGCGCTGGTGATGACCTGGCGCATTTCGCTGATGTTGCCCGGCCAGTCGTGCTGCAGCATGGCCTCCTCCGCATCCGGGGTGAAACCCTGCATGCGGCGATCGCGACGGGCGCTCTCCTGGCCGAGAATCTTGTGGGCCCAGCGCAGCACCGCCTGACCGCGGTCGCGGATCGGCGGCACGCGGATGGGGTAGCCGGCAAAGACGCTGGCCAGGGAAGGCTCCAATCCGCCATGCCGGGCCAGGCGGTCGAGGCTGTCCGGGAACAGCGCCACGTAGCGCGCAGCGGGCAGATAGCGCGGCGGTGTCGCATCGGCCAGCATGCGCGTGCTCAACTGGCGGGCCAGTTTGCGCTGCACCTCGGGGTGCATCAGGTGGGGCGACTTGAAGACCAGGGTTTTGCCCTCGGAGCCCTCCAGCTCCTCCGCGATGCGGCGCAGCGCCGACTGGCGACCGCGAAATTCACGACAGTCGATGTACACCAGCCCGTCCGGCTCGCCGCCCGCTTCCTGGTGAATGATCCGGGCCACATACAGCTTGCCGGTGCCCCGCGGCCCCACCACGGCCACCGGCATGTCGACCTGCGCCAGGAAGACCGCCTGGTCGATGGCCCCTTCCATGTTGTCATCCACATAGCCGTCAATGCCCGACTCCAGTGGCACCACCGTCGGCGACTGGCGCTGCTCGGGGGATTCCGGCACCCGCCCCGTCGCCGGCGTCGCCTCCGCGGGAGTATGTTGCTGACCGAATACGCCGAAAGCATTCATGGACTGTGCGATGAGTCGCCTGCCGTCGCTCTCGCTCGCGATACAGACCTGCTCCCTGCCACCGGCCAACTGCGCCTGCAGCAGGGCCTCGTTGGCGGCCAGCACCGTGGCCAGGGCATTGCGTCCGGCATCGGCCCGGGCCAGGCCGATATGGATGCGCGCGCCGGCAGCGCCCTCCCCCTGCTTCGCCAACAACGGCCGCAGATGCGACAGCAGCGCCCGGCTGATATCCGCCGCGGACTCCAGCTCCGTTTCCCGCAGGACCAGAAGGATCGCACTGCCCGCCGGCGGCGCCGCCGA
>JAHEEV010000255.1 GCA_024640505.1 Halieaceae bacterium | reverse complement strand
GAATTCTTTCATCATGCCTCGAAGTCCGGATACACCGGAGGCGGCCAGGGTCTTGATGGGTCCGGCGGAGATCGCGTTCACGCGAATGTTGTCCGGGCCCAGGTCGCTGGCCAGGAAGCGTACGCCGGATTCCAGGCTGGCCTTGGCCATGCCCATGACGTTGTAGTTCGGCACAGCCTTCACAGCGCCCAGGTAGCTCAGGGTGAGCAGGGAGCCATTGCGTCCGGCCATCATTCCCTTGGCGGCTTTCGCCAGGGCGATGAAGCTGTAGGCGCTGATGTCGTGAGCAATAGAGAAACCTTCACGGGTGGTGGAGTCGGCGAAGCGACCGGCCAACTGCTCACGGGGTGCAAAGCCCACCGCATGCACCACGATGTCGATGCTGTCCCAGTGTTTCTTCAGGCTGTCAAAGGCTGAATCGATCTGCTCGTCCGAGGCCACGTCCATGGGGAAGGTCAGGGTGGAGTTACACTCACCGGCCATCTTCTCCACGCGGGACTGGAGCTTCTCGTTCTGATAGGTGAAGGCCAACTCGGCGCCCTCGCGATGCATGGCCTGCGCGATGCCCCAGGCAATGGAACGGTTGCTGGCCACGCCAACGATCAATGCACGCTTTCCTGCTAGAAAACCCATGGTGTACTCCCTCCGGCGAATACGGGTGTGTTTGTGTAGTCGCGGTTAGTTATTCAATTTTAGGTATGGCCCCGATTCGTCGCCGGCCCGACATCGGGCCCCGGCGCGTCAGGCTCTGGCGAATTGTGCCGCAATCGCCCCGTCCGTGACCAGTTTTTGCGAAAGTGATTAGTCGTCGCGGGGTCTTCGGCGCATTGCGCAGTCGCAGCATTTGCCCCGGCCTGCGCGCCCCCGGCACCTAAAATAGGTGACAGCTACTCCATTTCGCCCAGCTTCCGGCTTGCCCCGAAATGGAAAGGTTTGCCTGAGACGGGTGATGTGTCCTGTACCAGACGCCGGTATATAGCTGCTAGGCATGTGGCTGCGGGGGGCTGCAGTCACACAGATAAAATTAGGTAGTTGTCACCCATTTCTGGATTGAGGATTTTAGGTAACCGTCACCGAATTCTTCTCACGTCGTTTGGGAAATGGGGTACCTATTAAAGGGGCCGGATACATTTAATTCCGACTATTCGGCTTGCGCAACGAAAAACGGAGCCATCAGGCTCCGCTTTCTTAAATCCGTTTCGCAGGAGGTCAGAAAATTACGTAATAAATGTATCCGGCCCCATTAAGTGGAGGACTGGGCGGTCACGTCCACGTACATGACCAGCTTCTGGCCCGGCTGCAGGTACTTGGACTTGGCCAGGGTGCCGGCATTCCACTTCTGGATCTCGCCGACGCTGACCCGGAACCGGGAGGAGATGCGAGCAAGGGAGTCGCCCTTGCGCACGGTATAGGTCACCTTGCGAACCTGGTCCGAGGGCGAACTGCCCACCTGGACCTGGGCGACAGCGCCGTCGGTCCAGATCACCAGTTTCTTGCCTACCGACAGGGTGTCGCCGGGAGCCATGCCATTCCACTTGGCAAGATTTCGGGTGGAGACGCCGTATTTCTGGCCGATGCTCCAGAAGCTCTCTCCGGCCTTCACCACATGGTCAGCCTTGCTCGCGCCACGGGGACGTGACTGGGTGGTGGACAGACGCGAGTCCGCCGACTTGGTATAGGCGCTCAGGCTGCGGGTGGCGGTAGGAATCATCAGGTAGCTGCCGACACGGATCATGGACCCCTTCAGGTCATTCACATCCCGCAGCAGTTCCACGGTGGTACCGTTTTTGGCCGCGATATTACCCAGCACATCGCCGTTCTTGACCTTGTAACGCACCCACTTCACCCGTTCCCTATCCGGCAACTCGGCCAGGGCCTGGGTCAGCACAGGCGCCGCATCCACGGGCACCATCAAGCGATGGGGTCCATCGGGATCGGTGGCCCAGCGATTAAAGCCGGCATTCAGTGCGTACAGCTCATCGATATCCAGTCCCGCCAGCTCAGCCGCCAGGGCCAGGTCGATCTGGGCGCCGGTTTCGACTTCCTCGAAGTAGGGCACATCCTCGATGGCCGGCAGGCTCAGGCCCAATGCCTCGGGATCCGCCACCACGGCACGAATGGCCAGCAGCTTGGGCACATAGGCCTCGGTTTCCTTGGGCAGGGACAAGCTCCAGAAATCCGTGTTCTGCGACCGGCTCAGGTTCTTCTTCTGGGCCCGCATGACATTGCCTTCACCGGAGTTATAGGCGGCCACGGCCAGCAGCCAGTCCTCACCCAGGATCTTGTGCAGGTATTGCAGGTAATCCAGGGCGGCATGGGTGGCGGCTACCGGGTCACGGCGTCCGTCATACCACCAGTTCTGCTTCAGGCCGAAGCGCGTTCCGGTGCCGGGAATAATCTGCCACAGCCCCGCAGCGCGGCCATGGGAGTAGGCGAAGGGATCAAAGGCGCTTTCCACCACCGGCAGCAGGGCCACTTCCAGGGGCATCCCCCGGGACTCGGCCTCGGCCACGATGTAGGGCAGGAAAC